>CAMDGW010000070.1 GCA_945897695.1 Pseudobacteriovorax antillogorgiicola
AGTAGTCCCGGCACCTCTGCAAGGACGAGCAGAATAATCAATTGCTGAAGTTTAATGCCCTCCCCCTCGAGAAAGCGCGAACGTAGAAACTGCTGCAAGAAAATCGTAACTGCAGAAAAAATAACAAAAACTCTGTATAAAACATCCGAGCGGACCGCGGTTAGAAAACCAGACCATGATGGCTGATGCTCTGGGGCGATGGTAAACTTCAGCAGCAAAATCAATATAACTTGCAAGAATATAAATTGCCCCATCAGCAAAAATCCCAATAGACGCGGGTCTTTTTTGGAAACTGGTGGTTTCGGATCCATCGCGAATTCTCCAATCCCTAAGTATTATTAACCTTTGACGGGGACAGCCCGAATGACATCACCAAACGCCTGGCGCAAGCCCTCATGGTCGGCAGAACCAATAAATGCAGCAATACAGACTACAGTTTCGTTATGGTGCCGAATGATTAGTCCATGAGTGATCTGACCCGATAATGAATCAGCGCAGGCGAACCAAACATCTGCCTCATTTACATCCGCTAACTTTTTAATGGAGTCATCAGTATGTCCAGCTGGAAGCTCACGCACAGACTCCGATTGAGAACCATTCTTAGACCATTTCACTCCCGGCACTACATCCTTGCCCCGAAGAATCATGATCGCACCCTCGATGATTCCCACTTTGGAAGCAACATCAGCCACTTTCGTGAAAGCTTTGGATGTATCGGTGGTCATCTGAAGCGAAATGAGAACACGGTTGAGATAAGCAATGCCGCTATGACTTGCGACCTCAATTGAAACGTCACTTGAGTCAAAAAAATCTAGTTTTGGTTCACTTGACTCCGTATTTATGACCTCTTCAATCATCGGCTGATGATCGACCTTGGCAACACCAAGATCTGTACAATCAGGTTCAGAACCACCTGTTTGAATCTCTTGCGCAGGAGGTGAATCAATTGAGTCATCTTCCGTGAAAGATTCCGCGTCTTCAGTTTTGGCATCAAGGCCCACAAGTTCATCGATACTTTGCTCTTCTGCATCTAAAATCTCGTCTTCAGCTGCTAACGAAATGTCACTAGATTCACCTGATGCCTCCGGCTTAAGACCAAGATCAGCAGGCGCCTGGGATGCTTCAAAATTTTCCTGAGCGATATCAGCTATCACTGCTTCATCGACCCTATGAAGCCCCTTATCCGTCGCCTCTAAAAATTCAGATTCAGATTCAGAAGGTTCTGAAACTTCTGCAGTCAATTGGATGGACCTATTCTCTTGGAGAGAATTATTTGTTTCATCAACCACCTCATCAAGTGCTGACCCGGCTGAGGATTCATCCGTTAGATGATCGCCAATAATTTCAGGAGCTGCGGCAGGAGCAGCGGCAGCTTGCACAGGCGCCGCATGCTCTGGCTGAATATAGCTGAGAGCAGCAGCGACCATGGTTTTTGGCTTTAGATTTGGTTTTGGCTTTACAATCGCTGATTCTAGAGGCGGACGACCTAGGGTTCTAAGCAATCCTTCAAACCCGCTTTCTCCAAGATCCAAAGGAGCGCCGATCTGACGCAAACCACGATGGATTTCACTTAGCTTTGCAATCATGGGCTTGACTCGAAGTCCCGTGAAAAACTTGATTTGATTGATTGCATCCTGATCAGTAGTGTCGACCATGGCCAGTCGCAGCAAGCCGTCACTGACAGACAGAGGCAGCACTTCCAGCCATGTCAAAACATGAATGGGGATCATAGTTCCCACGACTGGATCCAATTCTTGCAAAATATCTTTGGCCACCTGCTGACATCCAGTTTTGGCCGTAAGCAAGGCACTTAATTCATCTTCATCGAGGAGTCCCATGGCCAAGACAGATCTGGCAAAACTACCGTGATAAGCTGCACTTTCTCGCTTAATGACCTGACGATCAGCCACCGTCAGAATCCCTTCCTGGACTAAAAATGCACCTAAACGAGACATATGGCCCTCTCGCAGATAACCTAGCAATCATCTGTCTTAATAATGAACAATGTCCTAATTTTATTAATTTTATCACAGTACTTAACAGACCCGTGCCCCTTGCTGGGTAAAAGTTGTTGTTATCGATGGCTTTGGCTGGCAACATCTAAGACGGAATACACGGAACAATTAACTAATATCAGTGGAAGTTTCGCTGATTTTGGTATTTTTCCAAATGTGATAATGTTGCGCTGATAAGGCATAACCCTTCGAAGTTTGATTGAGGATTCAAGATGACAGGACACAAGCAGGTTGAACAATCGCTAAAGCGACCAGACTCCTTTCAAGATCATGTTCTAAAAGGCATTCAATTCCTCACCAGCAACAAGAAACGATTGCTGATGTTTACGTCGCCCATTATCGCCGTTGGTATGATTGGCTACGGAATCTCTTCATGGATGAATCACCAGACAGTTGCTCGGCGCGCAGAGTTGGCGAAAATTCTTGCCATTCAAACTGAAGAGCAAAACGACGTGAGCAAACGTCGCGAGCAGATTCAGAAAGATATTGATGCCATTCGCAACAATAAGAATCCTGATCCCAAAACCAAGAAGCCAGAACTCTCAGCAGATCAGCTTGCGAAGGTCACAGATCTTGAAAAGAAAATGACAGAACTTAAGCCTGACAACTCAAAATCTACGGATGCTTATAAAAAGTTCTACGATTCAAACAAAGATAAGGCCGAAGGCTGGATGGCTGGCCTTGCGTGGGCTGCTCGTCAGCTGCAGGATAACAAAATTTCTGAAGCGCGTCCGGTCGTTGAAGCTATTGCCAAATCAAGCGCATCGAACAACTTTTACCAGCTGAGCGCTCGCTTCATGCTCATTGGAATACTTGAGGAAGTTGAAGAGTACGATGCTGGCATAAAAGAGTGTGACACGCTTGCAACAATCGCTACCGATGATTCGAAACCTGCCGTATTACTTGCTAAGGGACGACTCCAATATTTCAAGAAGTCTCTTCCGGAAGCGAAAACAGTCCTAAACGAGCTCATCGAAAAGCACGGTTCTTCACCGGAAGCAACCAAAGCTCGCGGCATCATCGCCATGATGGGACCCGTCTAATTTCTCTCCAATGAAGGCCTTGTTCACGGATTGCCATGAGGACCCTATGCTACGTTCATCCATGAGACATGCCATTTTATCCCTGACCAGTATACTACTGCTCGGATTTGCATCCCATGCGATTGCCAATCCCAAACAGGGACGTCCTTTTCGGATGGGCGTCATTCGCATGAATTCCGAATTAGATCAGGTCAAGCCCCTTGCAGCATCAGATAATGGCGGATTCCTCATACGCGGCGATGTGATTATTGGTAGCTTCAACTCAGAAAAAATTCGCGCCTATAATATGGTTACACGCAAAAATCTTTGGTGGCAGTCCATTGATGGTGAAGTTACTGCACCCCCTATTTTTGCAGATAATCTTCTCGTTGTAAGCACACGCTCCGGCCACCTCACCGCATTTAACGCTTCAAGCGGTGACAAAGTTTGGGACACAACGCTTGACTCGTTTAGCGAGCGACCCCTCACTTATTCAAACGGCTATATTTATGTGGTTACTGTCGGCCAAGTTGCATACTCAATCGAAGCCTCCTCGGGCAAACGTTTATGGGTTCATGACGCTGGCTTTCCAGATATGGTTATTGTTCGTAGACCCCCTGCACCCGTTATCCACGATGGCCGGATGATTATCGGACTTGCGACTGGCGAGTTATTAGCTCTGCGCATTGACGATGGCAAACGCTTGTGGCGCTACAATCCGTTCTACCAAGAAGCCAAGTTCAAAGACGTTGTTGGCGAGATGATTGTGCACAACGGAAAACTTCTATTCAGTCGTTACGATGGATTGATCGCAATTGTGGATATCACTGGGGAGCGACAAGTGATTTGGCAGGATCGCCAAACCTCGGCATCAACGTCTACGTTCCGCGCTGGGCGATATTATGTGGGTCTAACCAATGGTGAGGTCTTAGCTTATGATGCCTCCACAGGTCGAATTAACTGGCGCGCTCAAACTGGAACCACACCTTCGTTTATGATTGCTAGTGAGACGCATATTTATGTATTCGGCGCCAACGGTAGAGTTACCTCGCTAGACATTGGCAGTGGCGACTACCAATGGGGCGATGATCTCGGTGGACGACTCGATACAGCGCCTGTTGTGATTGGCAATAAAATGTATGTCGCAACTGGTCTCCGCAACATTTACGGCTATCAGATCCAGTAAAATCGAAAGCCATACTGGAACCTGCAGCCCCTGTCCCTAGCAGCTCAAGCCGGGGAAGCAGATTTTCAAGGTCAGCTAGAAATATCGTTTAACAGCCCGCCTCTATAAAAGATCTGAGCGGCCTTTTTCTTTTAGTTGATCCACGATTATTTTGACATCTTGGGCGCGACTCTTTGGACAAACAAGAATCGCTCCCTTGGCATGTACCACAACAATATCAGTCAGACCAAGGATCGCTGTGGTTGGACCGTCTGAGTCCACCGTGCAACCATGGCTATCGATGAGCAGCACATCACCACTGACGAAGTTACCCTGAGCGTCAGTTTTAAAACACCGAGACAAGGCATCCCAGCTTCCAACATCTTGCCAGCCAATATCAGCCTCAACGACACTCACCTTTTTTGAGACCTCAAGCACCGCGTGATCGATCGAAATTTTGGGCAGCGAGGCATAGACCGCAGCTAATTTGCCGCTATCCACCATGGTTAGGCTAGAGACTGACGATGAGACGTCACGCAGCGCGGAAATAGTGGAGGGCAATTTTGATTCAAGTTCAACCAGCAACGTGTTCACTGGAAAAACAAACAAACCGGCATTCCAATAAAATCTGCCACTAGCCACGAACTGCTCGGCTATTTTATGTTCTGGCTTTTCTCTAAATGATGCAACGCGGAAAGCTCCCCGCTGCTCGCGCGATTCACCTCTTTCGATATATCCATACCCAGTCTCAGCGTACTTAGGCACAATCCCTATCAAGCACAGGTCGCCAGACTCAGCCACTTGAACAGCAGTACACAGCGAATTCTTAAACGCTTCAATATTAGCAATCACGTGGTCTGCATGAAGGCTAATCATGATCGCATCAGGACCTCCCCCCATCTTCGTAATTTCAAGAGCTGCAAGGGCCAGGGCATTTGCGGTATTTCGCGCGTCAGGCTCGGCAATAATCAATGGACAGCGAGGTCCAACAATTTTTCGGGTCGCTTCTGCTTGATCCTTATGAGTTACGATTAACCTTCGTTCAGGTGGAATAAATCCATCAAGACGACCCAGGGTGATTTCAATCATCGTCTCCCTGCTATCACCCAATGCGCAAAGTTGTTTTGGCGACTTCTGCCGAGACTTCGGCCAAAACCTAGTCCCGCTCCCACCAGCTAAAATTACTGCATATACATTTTTCGACACTTGAGTCTTATTCATCGTAAAGTCCATCTGTAAGTCGTGACCAGTTAGATCACGAGTTTACCCCTTGAAGGCAGGGGATCCAAGAAATAAATATTTTTAGAATTCAGACTTTATCGGTTAGCAGTAATCCAAGCGCCTATAGCGCGGGCATAACCAGGAGCTACTGGCATCTGACTCAGCGCACCTCCAAGCTCAACACTGTAAGACGTAAAGATCTGCCCATCCCGAGATCCTTCACCTACAGCTTTTGCTGCTTCTTTGTAGAACATTGAGATTGCCCATACCGCATAGGGAGCCAGCATGGATTTACCATGGGCGGCGGCAAATTCTTGCCACACCATAACGGCCTTGTCCCAATGGCCCCCCATAGGCAAACGCATCCAAGCTATCTGCAATGGATTGCCCTTCCCACCTTGGACGACAGTCGCCAAACTTAGAAACTCCATATCAAACAAAGTTTTTTTACTACCCGCTGATGGGTCAGGATGCACGTGTTCAATTTTTTGGCCTAACTTGAAAACGTGCAGATTAGACGGGTGAAAAAAAGCCTTCGGATCTAGAAGCACGCTTGCTGAAGATTTTGAAAAAACAGCAACGCTTGGGGGGTTTTCATTTCGAATAGACGATATTGCGACATAAAATCCGCGCTGTTTGTTGCCAGGATCAAGCTCTGACATGTCACCATCAAGCATGAACAAATTATTAGCTTCGTCATTACTCAAATCCCAAAGGTAGAGTCCATCTGCATAGCGAGCACTTTGGCTTCCTGTAAAAATAATTTTTTCCTGGCCCGGTACCCAAAGGAATTCTTCCACCCCATCATGAGGGGCCAGCATATATAGATTTCTGATCTTGCGACTGCGAACTAGAAGCCTTCTAGCACCCGAAATAGGGTCTACAAAAAGTTTGGCATGCCATAATCCTCGTGAGTCATCTGCACCGGCAAATAAAACCACTGAAGGTCTCCCGTGCATGGGCCCCTCGGCCTCGTCATAACGAAGCCCCTGATCAACCATGAGTCCCCAATGAAAAACTCCCGGATCGACGGCAGAACCTGGACGGTTTTGCAATCCGTCCGCACCGAAACTACGAAGGGTATAATTAATCTTGCCGAGCCTCAAATACTCGAAACGTTCACCCCAAACGTCATAATTCGAATAAACAGCACCAGTCTGTCTTGCAAAAAGCCTGATATCGTTAACAGACCCGGGAGTCTCCCCCCATGCTCGAACATAATTTCGAATCACTTTTTCGTTAGAACGTATGAGAGATGAAGTCATATCGTCAGGATTGCCGATCATAATTTTGAATTTCCCAGCAATCACCCAGCACGCAACAAAAGCAAATGCTGCAAAAGGGCCGACAATCCAAGTTTTCTTATCAAGACCAAGCACCCTTAGGCCCTCTCTATAATTGGAATGATCGGCAATTTGGCCAAGTCATAAAAAACCCGAAAAAACCTGCAAAGACTGTGCTCTTTCGCCGAGAGTGACAGCATAATTCAGTCTCCAGGCGCGGGGACCCACCGATTCCATGCTAGAATATAATAAATCCATTCTGCCAGTTCAGTACAGTCACCTTAGAACAAAGATTCGGAGGTTTTACATGTGCAGATTTGTATCCTCGAGCATACTCGCGCTTGCGCTGTCCAGCCCAGTTTTTGCGGTCACATCCCAGACAGATCTTGGAGTTGCTGGAGGAAGTCTTTACAACTCTCCTGAGGATTCCAACACTGAGACCGCCACAACCCAGCGCGTCCGTATTCCACTTACATTAAAGACATGGAATGATGTGGAAACAAGAGCCACAGATGGATCCTCACGCAAGTCTAGGATTGCCGGCAAGGCGGTGGCTCAGGTTTTGCGCGCTCGCATTGAGCGCGCGAACGATTTTTACTTAGGAGACTGGCGCGTACAGACAACGCCCGTTCGATGGCTTAAACGAAGCAACCAGTATCAGGTGCGCCTGGAAGTATTCCGTCGGCATGGAGACGCTGGGCAACTCGAAGAAAGCCTTGGCTCGGTTACTCTTACTGGCGTTCTTGACAAGCAAGATGACGGTCTATTTATGGTCCACGGTACAGCTCGACGAATTTTCCGCGATAAAAGCGGTGAGCCAGTCCTAGATATGGAGGCGGGTATGCACCCACAGGACGAAGAGCGTGGAACGGCCATATCCCGTCGCTAAAAACTAGAATCAATTCATTTGCGCAAACCCGGCGAGGATTTCTTCGAGCCGGGTTAATCCTATTAGATACGTGCGCCCGCAAAATTCACAGCGCACTTCAAAATCTCGTCTCTCGTCAACCATGTTCTGGACTTCTTCGCGTCCAAGCATTGTTATCGAACGCTCTACGCGGTCAGCACTGCAACGACAGGAATATTTGATCTCATATGGATGTTCAATCGGATTCATTTTGATTGAACCAGTATAATTCTTCAGAAGAGCATCTGGGCCTTTGCCTTCAGCAAGTAACTTTGAAAGAGATGCTGCACTTGCGACCGAGGCTTCCAGAGATGAAATCACCCCTTCCGTCGCGCCTGGCATTAGCTCAATCAAAACACCTCCAGCAACTTCCACCTCTCCTGTCGGACTCAGGATGACCCCAAGAGATATAACCGAAGGAATCTGGAGGCTCTGATGTAGATAGTAAGCAATGTCGTCACCGATCTCACTGGAAATGAGTTCTACAGTGCCAATGTGTGGAGCTTTTTCAAAAGGTTGGCTACGAATGACGTTAAGTAAACCAATGCCTAATCCACTAGCCACATCGATACGCCCATCCTTCAAAGGAACAGACGCGTCCGGTTGATCAACCCAACCGCGACACTCGCCCTCATATGAAGCTTCCGTATAGACGGAACCAAGGGGGCCATTGCCGCGAAAGTGGAGACCAACGACCTGCTTGTCCCGCAGCTGGGCCGCCATTAGCACGGCACCGGTAACTGCTCGGCCAAGAGCCATGGTCGCCAGAGGTCCCGTCTTCTGGACTTCGCACATGGCTTTGACCACGGGAGTAGAAATAACGGACGTTGCCCTTATAAATAGATCGTCACTGTAAAAGCGAAAGACCCGCTGCACTCTTTACCTCCAACCTAACAAAGTATTCTGGCACACGGCAAAAGTCGGATCAACGTCAAAAGGGCGAAAACTAAGGGAAAATGCACGGTTTTGCTCAGTCTCCCCAGACAACTAGCCCGACACCTTGTCAAGAATACTGACAGTCAGGGAGGTCGGGCACCCCGCTAAACCCCCGAACTGACATGCTAATTTAGGGCATAGGCCTTGGCATGCCTCTTGCTCTAGCTACTGTTAAGCATCCATTTGCTGAGAGTTGGTCGTTGGTTTTTAGCCATTGAAGTGGAGAACAGTTATGAAAAAACGATTTTTACAAACATTCCTCGCAATTATCTTTCTGGGCTCTTTCTCAGGGGTGTCCTGGGCCCAGAGCGTTACGCACAACTACGTAAACACGACGCGTTCCAGTGCGATCGCCCACATCTTTGTCTCTCAGTCAGTGGAGGGGGAATACGGTGAATTTGAAACCTCCGGTGGCAGATCAGCATTTGGACTTACTGCGTCCGAACCATCGGTTTCGAAGTGGCGTGGGTACAACCTAAGTCAAACCCTGGGTATCGAAGTTATGAAATTTATTCAATTCAACGTTTCTCACAGTATGATGAGTATGCGCTCTTCTGCTTCCAGTCTTGAGCGAATTGGCGGAAGTCGTTTTTCAGGCGGTGCAAAACTTGTTTTCCTTGCGCCTCTAGCAAACCTTGAAGCCGGGGGTGGAGTCATCGGCACTCGCTATGACTACCAGCGATATATGAGCACCTCTGACTTTTACGGAAGTGGATTCTATTATAGTCTTGGCTTTAACTACTTTATGAGTGAGCGGGTATCGTTCTTTGGCCAAGCCAAGTCCATTGACGAGCATTCTGTACGCACGGGCGGAGATGCAGACGCCAAGACCATTAACTCGCGAACCACAAATATTGGCACTGGCTTCACGCTTTGGCTCTAGGACAAGTAAACCTGCTGTGACCAAACTTTAGAGGATCTTGGTTAAGCAGAAAAAGACAAATCAAATAACCGGGTGAAATTTTGAAACACCCGGTTTTTTGCGTCCTCTTCACTCCAACCACGGTAGTCCGCAAACCGTTTTACGGTTCCCACTACGTTGGCCGGTTCATTACGCTCCCCCTTCACAGGACCCAGATATGGCGCGTCTGTTTCAGTCAAAATGGATTCAGGCGGAAGAGTTTTTAGCATCTTCTGAAATCCTTCGTTAACTGTACAGTTTGCAGGAATAGAGAACCACCAACCATATTTCTCAGCAAACTCCTTAGCCACCGTCACGCGCCCACCGAAACAATGGAAATTCACCTTTTTGGCTCCGAGACTAGCTAAAATCTCACCGGCGCGCTGCTCACATTTTCGGGTGTGAATGATGATAGGAAGATCAAATTCAATCGAAATACCAATTAACTGTTCAAAAACTCGCTCCTGTCCTGGCAGATATTCTGGGCCGAGGTAATAACCATCTAAGCCACATTCCCCGATTGCAGCGAGGCGTCCTGCAGCAGCCTGACTTCGGATAAACCTAATTTCATCGGACACGTCAAATTTCGCAACGGCAAATGGAAAATCGGCTGGGATATCGTGACAGACTGCATCGAGAGGATAAATACCTAGCGCCGGCTTGATGAGAGAGTCTCTTGCGGCCATATCAAGGATCATCCGATTGCTTCGAGGTTCAAGACCATTGACAACTATTGCACCTAGCCCCGCAGACCGGGCTCGCTCAATGACTGCACTTCGATCTGGGTCGAAATCTTCGTGTGTCAAGTGTGTATGAACATCAATATAATAAGCCACGCGTGAAAGTCCTTGTCATCTGTTAAAAATCAGTGAGCTAGGGCGTCCATTTCAACAGACATTGCGAGCTCAGCCTCATCTTGAGGTATAAACTCGGGCTCTGCAACTCCGTCATCTACAAAAGTAGCCGCCATCGCGATTGGCACGATTGCAGAAGCTGCTTTACCCTTCCCGACAGTCCATGTGGAATTCTTGGCGACCCATGCCACCACCTCCACACCTCCTAGAGTCGCAGTAGACCTTGCCTTCAAGACTGCATCACGAACAAACTCATGAGTGTAATAAAGATCGTCCATGTTGAAAATAATAGGGATGCGGACAACTCTGTTAACTTTCTTAGCATGCTCAACAGCAGCTTGGAAAATTCTGT
>CAMDGW010000071.1 GCA_945897695.1 Pseudobacteriovorax antillogorgiicola
CTTGTCAAAGAAAAATTTCGAGCCCAATGCGATCATCGGCTTCGAATCCTTCACGGGCTTGTGACTTTGCCGCAAACCGGCGACAGCTGTTTTGAGCTCGTCATCAGTTAAATTTTGCGAGCGCCTCATCTTAGAGATTTTTTTTGGCCCTATAACAAGAACACCTGATTGCGTGTTGCGATTAACTTTCCAGATCACAACGCCGGCGATGCAAATGATAGCGATGATGATGGAGGGAAGACGCTTCATTGGGTCATTCTTACTGCTAATTGTTTTGATTGAGTCGATCTGCATCGGTTAACGGATGAAGTAAATGGTCAAACCACATCCAAAAGGCACGTCCCCAGGGAATGAATAAGAGTGCTGATATCGCTCCAAGTAGCGCAGGTATACTGGCAACGATCAAATCACCAGCATCACTGTGCTTCCACACCATGTAGGCGCCTGCAAGCATGGCGATCAATGCAGAGAAGGTGTAAGTCATCATCCAGGATGCTCCAGAAAAATAGCCCACTTCGCGTTCGTATTTGTAGTTGCATTCTGCGCATCCGTCCGCAAACTCCAGGAGACTGCCTTTACGAAGAAGTGACGTTTGCCCGCAATAAAGACAGCGCAGCATCACTGCATTCATGAGAGTTGGGCTGCGCTTATTTTTCATAGGCAATAGACCTCGTTGACGTTAAGATGTCGATGCATCATAGCAGTAGGACTGATGTGTCAGAATCAAATTTAGTAGGGAACTGTTGAAAATACGACCTGAGTGAAGTTCGGAGGTAATTGTGCTCACGATGTTTAAAAATTGTACAGCAGTCACCGCTTTTTTAACCTTGTCAGGTCCAGCCCTTGCTCAAACGCCTGTTCAAGAATTGGGCGCCACTTTCAAGTTTGGTGATCTGCCAGTCACCGTTCAATTGGAGCCAAGAGATGCTGATTGCTCCAAAAAAAAGCAAATTCAGATCAACAAAATGTTCTGTCTAGCCGCGACCCTTTCATCGACAAAAGACTTGCTCATCAAGGATCTCAAGGTTAAATCCTTTGATGCAACGATGCCCGAACATCGGCATGGCATGGTGACGCGTGCAAAAATCACCGCCTTAAATTCAGGCGAATACTTGATTGAAGGACTCAAATTGCACATGCCTGGAGACTGGAAATTTACCCTGGAAGTGCTGCACGGAAGCCAATCAGCTCAAGTTGCGATCCCAGTGAAACTTTGAGAGAATTCTTGACTGAGCATGACCTAGAGTTTTAAGATTCGGGTCTTACAGGTCTATTATTCGGAATTTATCAACGCATTTACAACAGGTGTCATACATGCAGCAACCAGCATTTGACGAAGGCAAGTACAAGTTCTTTGACGTGAACTGGGACGCGCCGATGAACACGATCTCAGGACTGACCGAATGGAGCCGTGACATCAACATGGTCTATGGCATCACGACGATCATCACAATCCTGGTGTTCTTTGCGGTAGCTATTCCTCTTGTTTTGACTTTGGTCAAATTTCGGCACAAGCCAGGAGATGATGCTCCACCAAAGCAGTTTCACGGCAACGCCACACTGGAAATCCTTTGGACTGTTATCCCAGTCGTTTTGCTCCTATTCATCGCTGTTCCAACATGGCGAGTTCTCTTTAAGCATGCACACACTCCGGAGGGTGCAATGCGCGTTGATGTGATCGGACATCAATGGTGGTGGGAGTTTCGTTATCCAGAAAACGGGAATATTGTCACAGCAAATGAACTGCATTTGCCAGAAAACACACCCGTGGAATTTCGCATTTGGTCCGCTGATGTCATTCACGCTTTTTGGATTCCGAAGTTTGGTGGCAAAATGGATGCCAATCCGACTGCTATGGAGGAAGATGGACTCACTCCAAAGCGCTGGTTTGTCCTAAACATGGTGACGCCGAATCTTACAGATCCCACTAAAAAAGGCGGGGAGATGTATCAAGGACAATGTACTCAGCTCTGTGGTTCTTCCCACGCGCTCATGAGATTTAATGTTGTTGTCCACAGCAAAGACGAATTTGAAGGTTGGTCTAAAACCGCCAATACACCGCCTGTTGTGGAAACGACTTTAGCTAAAGCAGGTGAGCAGGTCTTTGCTCGTTGCCAAGCTTGTCACGTTATTTCTGGAACTCCAAGCGAGCAAATTCCTGGTCCAAAAATTGGACCAAACTTAACTAATTTTGGCAGCAGAAAGTATTTGGGTGCGGGTACGCGCCTGAACACCAGGGAGAATTTGGCAGCGTGGCTTCGCAAGCCGTCGTCAATCAAACAAGGATCGCTCATGCCAAATCTTGGATTGACCGAAGAGGAAATTCAGCAAGTTTCGTCTTACGTTAGATTATCGACTGCCAAAACCTACTGATCGTTTCTTAAATAAGGACAAATAATCATGGCAAAAAATCTTCCCAAGACTGGACTTATCAGTTGGTTGACCACGGTTGACCATAAGCGCATTGGTATCCTTTACGCGCTTGGGTCACTGTTTTTTCTAATTGTTGGCGGCATCGATGCGATACTCATGCGTACGCAGCTCATGTTACCCAACAATACGTTTCTCACCGGCGAAACCTTTAACGGGCTGGTAACGATGCACGGCACAACGATGATCTTCCTTGTGATCATGCCTTTATCAGCAGCTTTTTTTAACTACCTTGTACCCTTACAAATTGGTGCAGCCGATGTTGCCTTTCCAAGGCTGAACTCCTTGAGTTTCTGGATTTGGCTTTTTGGAGCCTTGCTACTGAACGCCAGCTATATCGTGCAGCAGGTTCCGTCGGTAGGGTGGTTTGCCTATGCCAATCTCACCCAAAAACAGTTTAGCCCGACCCACTCAGTAGACTTCTGGATATTGGGTGTTCAGGTTGTCGGTCTTGCGTCCCTGATCGCATCGATTAACTTCTTCGTGACTATTGTAAACATGCGTGCAAAGGGTATGACTCTTTTGAAAATGCCGCTGTTTGTCTGGACGACTCTGGTAACTCAGGTTCTTCTTTTCTTGTCGCTACCTGTCATTACAGTTGCACTTGTGATGATTTCCTTTGACCGGAATTTTGGTACAGGCTTTTTCAATCCCGGTCTTGGCGGTCAGGTAGTCATGTGGCAGCACTTGTTCTGGATTTTTGGTCATCCAGAAGTATATATTTTGATTTTGCCAGCGATGGGAATTGTATCTGAAATTCTTGCGACATTTGCGCGCAAACCGTTATTCGGATACACCGTTATGGTGTATAGCTCTTGCGCCATTGGATTCTTGGGCTTTGCAGTCTGGGCTCACCACATGTTCACTACCGGCCTTGGACCTTGGGCGACGGCCCTGTTCTCGGCGGCGACCATGCTTATTGCAGTTCCCACTGGAGTAAAGATCTTTAACTGGATCTCAACTCTTTGGGGTGGAAAGATCAGATTTACGACCGCGTCTTTGTTTGCGATTTCATTTGTAGCCATGTTCACGTTTGGTGGCCTTTCTGGAGTCATGCACAGCTCGCCTGTTATCGATACGCAGCATCAGGCTTCTTATTTCGTCGTGGCTCACTTCCACTATGTCCTTTACGGTGGCGCAGTGATGGGGCTTTTTGGTGGTATTTACTACTGGTTCCCGAAAGTCACTGGTCGAATGATGAGTGAGTTGATGGGAAAAACGCAATTTTGGCTGTACATGATTGGCTTTAACTTGACGTTCTTCCCGATGCACTTCCTGGGCCTTGAAGGAATGCCACGCCGTATTTATACATACGCTCCAGATCAAAACTGGAACTTCTGGAACTTTTGCGCAACCATGGGTGCTTACATCACAGCAGTGGGTGGCGCTCTGTTCTTTATTAATATGATTTATTCGATATTCTGGGGTGCTAAAGCTTCGGCTGACCCATGGGATGGTCGTACCCTTGAATGGTCCATTCCGTCTCCTCCACCAGAATACAATTTTGCGAGGCTTCCAGAAGTCTCTCAACTGGATGATTGGTGGTATAAAAAATACACCCACGACGGAAAGCGTCTGACGCCTCCGCAGCAGCCTATTGTAGATCCAAAGTCAATTCACATGCCGAATCAAAGCTTTTGGCCAATCATTCTAGCCTTTGGCATTACCATGATTGCGACTGGATTTGTCGTATCAGCAAACGGAGTTTTTGTGTCCCTAGTTGGTGTGGCGATCACTGTAGCGTCGTCCTATGGCTGGGCCTATGAAGAACCTTGATTGCGATCAGATAACATCCATCTAGATTTTAGGGAGACAAATGAATATGAGTGACTCAGCTCACCACTTACAGACCTCTACCAACATCGAAAACCGAAAGTTTGCGATGTGGATCCTGATCGCCTCCGAATGTTTCTTGTTCGGTACGTTGATCGCTAACTATCTCATTAATAGAGGCCGGTCTATATCTGGTCCAACGCCTCAAGAAGTTTATGAGATCGACATAACGACGCTTTCGACCTTTGATCTCCTCATGTCGTCAGTAGCGATGGTTCTTGCTCTGCACTACTGCAAAGAAAAAGATCTTCGCAAATTCCAGTTCTGGACTTTGATGGTTGTTGTTGGCGGCCTTATTTTCTTGGGATTTCAGTATCACGAGTTTTCTACATTTGTGTTGCATGATGGACTCGGTCTTTCGACTAATATCTTTGCTTCGAGTTTCTATCTTCTAACAGGATGTCACGGTGCGCACGTGACGGTGGGCGTTCTCTGGATGGCATCCATCTTGGTGACGTCTTTAATCAAGGGCAAAGAATGGTTTAATTCCGATATTGTCGAGGTAGCTGGTCTTTATTGGCACTTTGTCGACGTCGTTTGGATTGTTATTTTCACCGTTGTTTACCTCTTCGTATACGTTTGATTATAAAAGGAGATTACGACTATGGCATCTGAACACGGTCATCATGCGGAGCATCACGAAGAGCACGCGCACGCAGGCCCAAAGCTATACTGGATCTTTGCGGCTATTTTGTGTCTGATCACGTTTTTTGAATGGCTCATTTTTAAGAAAAAAGATGCCTATGGTATTTCAAATCAGCTGATGATTTGGTCTTTGATGGCGATGTCGGTCGTCAAATTCGTGATGGTTTGCGGATGGTATATGCACCTTCGCTTCGATAACAAGATGCTAACCAAGATCTTTGTGTTCTCAGGTCTTTTAGCAATTGCTGTTTTCCTGATGATGAAATTGTCGCTTCCAGCGATGGGTTGATTCACGAATTCTAACGTAAAAACCCCGTACCGACTAGGTCCGGGGTTTTTTGTTGCTGATTTTCTGCGCCTAAATGGTACGATCGGGCGCGTTAAAAGTCACCATTGGGGCCTTATATTCGTGAGTTTTTTTAGTCTAATCTCGTCGACCGCCTACGGCCATAATCTTTATGATCCGCTGCCAGTTGAGACGTTTGATTTGAAGTGGGCCTGGGATCCTGCTTTGATCTTGTTTGTCGTCCTTGGTGTTCTTTATTACCGAGGTCTTAAGGCCTTCCGTGGCCCCCTTCCGGTTAAGCCATGGCAAATTGTCTTGTTTTATCTCGGTGTGACGACAGTAATCATAGCGCTGTTACCGCCAATCGATCCGCTGTCTGATCAGCTATTTTTCATGCATATGGTTCAGCATTTGATGGTAACAAACATCGGGGTGCCACTCATGATGTTTGGAGTGCCTTTTTTCATCTGTATTCGAGGACTTTCGCCCGGTGTCAGACGCAGAGTTTATTTCCCAATAGTGCGCAGTAAGCCTTTACGATGGCTTTTTAACCTCCTGAGTAGGCCGCTGGTGAGTCTATTCTTGTTCCAAGCTGCCTATTGGTTCTGGCATGTGCCTTACTACTATAACTTGGCTCTTCTCAATGATGCTTGGCATCTATTGGAGCATGCGACGTTTGCATGGGTAAGTATTCTTCTGTGGCGCAATATTATTGATCCGCATCCCATGAAGTCACCGATTAGTATGCCGGTAAGGATGCTCTATGTAATGGGGCTAATGGCTGCAAATGTGATCTTGTCGGCGTTCCTGTCATTTAGTGATACTGTTTGGTACGCTTACGCTGGTCGCCCGATTCCCGAGTGGTGGAAGCCTTGGAATCACTTGGATGACCAACGGTTGGGCGGACTGCTGATGTGGGTACCAGGCGAGTTCATTGACTTTTTTGTAGTCAGCATGATTTTCATCATCTGGACCTCTCGCGAGAGAAAGCGTGAAGAAGCTCACAAAAAATCAATTGACACCCAAAACCTCGATCCGTATAACGGTACTCCTGCTGACGCTTAAGAGAAAATAAGTTGAAGGCGGCACCCAAGCGGGGTGGTAGTTAAGTTGGTTATAACGCCGCCCTGTCACGGCGGAGGCCGCGGGTTCGAGTCCCGTCCATCCCGCCATTTTTTCGAAGGCAAAAGCCCCGGTTTCTCAAGAAACCGGGGCTTTTTAATATGTTGAAATCATTAGGCACTCGTTCAAATCGAAGCTTAAACCTTTCGCAGTATGTCTCAAAATTTCAAAGTTTCCCTACCAAACCCTACCAGAAAACCTACCAGTCTGAGGCACCGAAAAATCTCGGAAAAGTCATGACCTGTAGCCTTTTGGTGGCGACATGATAGGAAACGCTAAGAAATATGAGAATGCGCTGTGACCCTATCCAACTGTGAAATGATCGCTGGCAAAAGTGTTGAAGGACTGTAACGCAAAGGAAAGTTGGTCATGATCAATCTGGCTTCACAAGTATGTCAAAAAGCAATCGACTAAGAGTCCCCCCAATTTATGAGGCGACAGGTTAAACATAAATTAGATGGTGATTGGCAGTTTTGAAATATTTTATTAAACAATTCAGAACAAATAGCTGCCAGTGATAGTATCATATGATACTATCATTGTATGCGACCACCTTTCAAAATAACCAATAAATCTGTTTCATTATGTACCGACATTGCCAGGATCGTCGGTCAGTTCGAGGGAATTAGTTCGCCATCCCCGCAACCACAACTGCGCCGCCAAAATCAAATCAGAACAATTCATGGAAGTCTAGCCATAGAGGGGAACACTCTTAACCTCGATCAGGTGACCGCCATACTAGAAGGACGTAAGGTACTCGGCGATCCTCGTGAAATTCTTGAGGTTCGCAATGCAATCAAGGCGTATGAACAGGCGCATAAGTGGAATTCGCTTAAAGAAGTGGACCTTCTTAAGGCCCACGGTGTCATGATGTCAGGATTGGTGCCCGATGCAGGCAAGTATCGCTCGATAAACGTTGGTATCATCAAGGGATCGAAAGTCGGTCATGTAGCTCCAAAACCAAAGTTAGTACCTCACTTGATGATTGAACTCTTTGATTTTTTAAAACGCGACCGCGAAACGCCCACTTTGGTTAAAGCCTGTATTTTTCACTATGAATTAGAGTTTATTCACCCATTTTCTGATGGAAATGGGCGAATTGGTCGACTTTGGCAGCACGTCATTTTGCTATCTGAAAGCCCAATTTTTTCTTATATCCCAGTCGAATCGGTCATTAAAGAAAGGCAGGCAGCATATTACCAAGCCCTCTCGGCATCGGATAAAGCTGGCGATGCAACCCTATTTATTGAGTTTGCACTTACAACGATTCGCGACAGCCTGGCTCAGTTAATGGAACAAATTCGAACTAAACCTTTAACCACTAAAGATCGCCTCGAAATTGCCTCTAATAGATTCGGGGGTAAATCATTTTCCCGAAAAGATTATCTGATAATTTTTAAGTCGATATCATCGGCGACTGCCAGCCGTGACCTACTGGTGGGAGTGCAATCAGGTCAGCTTAAAAAAAACGGTGAAAAGGCATTAACAAGATATTCGTTTTCGAAGGTGAAATAACTGGGAACTTCCAGCCTACACCTCATTGAATGAATGGCCATTGAGTCCTGCACCACACTGCAGTTTTAGATGCTGTTCTATCCTGTTCTATCCTGTAGACATTTCGTCTGGTGTATCTGTTTCCTTGCGTCAGTGGTTGACGTGGTGTGTCATGTAGCATTGGCCTAGCCAGTGATTTTTTCATTGGCGCAGGACGTCATGGCAATTTACGAGCGTCACCGGCCGGAACCGAGTGTGCTTTATCAATCAGTGGCCGGAGCTTGGCCAAAGATTGAGTTTGAATATGCGACTAGCGAGCAATACATTTCGCCCCATGTGACTGCAGAATTTGAGAGATATAAGCGCTGTGGGATCTTGGAACCTGGCTTTGTCATGGTTACGTCGATGCATCTGGCGAGGCAAGCGTGCCGGACGAATTTGACAGCGATGTACCGATGCCATTTCGTCCGAGGGCTCCAAAGGCTTACCGTCGCAAGGGACGCCTTCTGGCAAATCCGCTATTTCAGCCTCCATGGTACTGGTCTCTCCTTTTTGAAATGGTGTTTGTTGCAAATCAATATTCTCAAAACAGGCTCATTATTCTCCATAAGTTACCTCCGGTTAAAGCGGGCTCGGTAACACTTCAAATGACTCAACTCGCTCGGTAACACTTCAAATGACCCAACTCGACCCTAATAGTCTGAAATCATTAATATTTGCACCCCAAAAAAAATCCCTAAAGATCCGCCAAGTCCAGGCCGAAAATTGATCAGGTTTGGGAGGTTTATGGGTTCTATTGGTCACGACAAAACAAAACGAGGAAAAGCGCTAATCAATGCGCGATGGTTAGCCCTTCACGCGCTGTCTTGCGCAGTGATTTTCTCCTTCTTTGGTTGTGAGTCAAAGATTATTGTGGATAAAAAATTGGCCTCTAAGACCGCAGCCTCCGCCACGAGCCTTAAGCCCATCACCGCCATGCCTGGAGACATCGTCTCGGTCACCGGCACTGGATTTAAATCCGGGCAAGAAAACCTCGTTAAAATCACCGCCGCCAGTGGCGACGAGGTCACTGTTCCCGTGACAGTCATAAGTGACAGTGCCGCGACTTTTGTGATGCCAGAGGGTGCAGGTCTTGGTTTGACGTCGGTCGTCTTAGAATCTAATGGCAAGCAGGTGACTGGGGCCATGGGTTTTGTGGCGAATTTGGCGAGTAATACGCTGCCCATTATTATTGATGACGCATCAGAAATTTGCAGTACCAAACAATACATCGACAAAAACGGCGATACGCAGACGGGAACAAAGAATTGTTATGGATCCTCAGCTGATCTGACCAATTTAACCGCCGGTAACATTAAATCCGGTGTCACGATCAACGGTGTCACCGGATCAGTCACTCCGGCTCCTGCGAATTGCGCTGCCGACGGCGCCACAAACTGCGTGGCAGTCGACTCTTTTCCAGCCGCCTTGGCATCTGGCGCAGCGAGTAAGCTTCTATCAGGTCAAACCTTGGCCGGCGTCTCTGGCAACGTAATGCTTCCAGCCGTCGGCAAAGTCCTCACCGGCACAGCCTTCGGCGTTGGTGGTATTGGCAGCACGGGCACCTATTCGGTGACAGCACCGGACCCATGGGATATTCGATTTGGGACGACCGTCAATGGAATCTCAGGCAAATTAAAAACAGCATGCCGCAATGCGGTGAATTCCACAAAATATAATTTTGATGGATCCTTATCTGGACTCGGTGACGCAGCGATAACCTCTGGTTCTATTGCTGACGTGTGGGATACGGTGGATGATTGGAACAATTCAGGAGCAGTTCCCTCTGCCCTTCCTAGCGGATGGGATAATTATCTATGCGGTGGAGTAGAGACTTCGGCAGGTGACGACAAAGTATGGAAGGATGTAACGACTGCGGGCTGCTCAAGTAGCACCTCTCAATGTCGTTTCAAAGACAAGATATCCCGACTTGAATTTAGCGCCTTACCGATTAGTGACATATTTGGTGCTAGCACATCAAATGGTTCAACGACTGTGACGGTAGACAGTACGTTGCACTTATTTACTGGTATGGTTATCTCCGAAATGAGCGGCAATATTCCAAGCGGTGCAACTATCACGTCAATAACGAGTGGTACAACGTTCGAATTGTCTGTACCAGCAACGGCTACAGACTCTGATTTGATATTGACGGTCAATGCGATGACTTGGAGCGCGGCAGTAAAGTATTGTGATGCCCTGACATGGGATGGTCAATCTGACTGGCGTTTGCCGACTCAGAAAGAATTCTTTGGTGCGTTCAATCATGGATTTCGAAGTGCCGTCTTAAGTGCTCCCAATTGGATGACGTCAAATAACATGTCGATGTGGACGGCAACAAACTATTCATGGGCCGGCGGTTCTGCGTGGATCGTTAATCCTGGTTATGGAGGCATGTCGGCAAGCGGTAAGGGTAACGAATTACCGGTCATTTGTGTGCGTTGAGTAAACGGGCGCGCTAGTTACCTATTACGGGCTGCGTATATGAGAATATTGATCAGTCAGCAAATGGCATTTGCACCAAGCTGTGCGAGAATCCGTCGCTATAAAGTCACTGTTGGCAAGCAACTTGCCGCGCTTCGCTTAGGAGCCCGTTCTGTCCAATAACTCAAGCGGCGATGCTATAATTGACAATCAATCCGTCACGCAAACGCTCGCGGGGAATCGTTCATCGATCAAAATCAATAGTGCCTTGCTGTTTACACGGAGAATCCTGACCAA
>CAMDGW010000072.1 GCA_945897695.1 Pseudobacteriovorax antillogorgiicola
GGCAAGTCCTGCTGGGTTGTACATCAATGCTTGCTGATCATCGGCGATTGCTAACCCGGTGTCTCCGCGACCAAGATAGTAAGCATCCCGGTAGAGTCGCTGGTCATCTTCGGCAAGTAGCTGTGTCGAGAACACGGAGGTGGTTGTGACAGCTACGCACTGCAGAAAGTATAAAATGGATTTTCTACGAACCAACATCCTTGTCCCCTTCAGCGCACGAGCGCTAATGGGGGGTTCGTCAAAATCTAAAAAAATCTTAGTAAAAATCTAAGAATCTTCAAAAACCAGCAGGAATCCGATTGGTTACAGTGGGTTAAGCGGTGTGCTTGGAACGGGCTGAGTCTGCAAAAATGCAGCGTATTAGTCGTTTGCAGGCGGCTCAGGCTGGTTGGCCCAATTTCGAGGCGTCTAAGGATTTGCGCTATAATTGAAGGGTAGGGGCAATATTATTGGGCCTGTACGACGCGAGGTTCATTTGATGCGAGTTAAGTTTTTACCTTTTATGTGCGGCACTTGTTTGCTGTCGTTATCAAGCTGTCTCACGTTAGTTAAAGACCATGGAAAGAGCCGAGAAAGTCACCCAATGTCTGTTGGCACTGGCTTTGTCTACACGCCCAAAAAATCCGCTGGATTTGGAGTGGTTTTTGATACTTCCTCTTTAGCTTTACCTGAGCAGGTTTTGATTCGCTCGGGATCTCGCGGAGCGAATTCTTACTCTATAAATTCTGATGCGACAGATCAGGAATTGAGAAAAGTTAGGTCAGTAGGCGTGTCCGCTGATTTGCTGACGATTTATTTTCCCTGGGATAATTCCGCATTTTTTGCCGGCGTTAGCGGTCGAGCTCGGCATTCGCGAAATGCATATAACGAGTGGAAAAATGACTTTAAAACATCGGGCGACACAGTCAACGTAGAGTGGGAAGATCAATCTTTAAGTCTGGGTGCCATTCTTGGTTTGAACCTTCGTTATGAAAATTTGACATCATGTACTATCGGTGCAGCGATGGGGCGCAGATTTTTAAACCAACGTCACTTTCTAGATAATGGGAATTCTGATCGGATTGATTCTGAGAAGAGATCTAGCACTCTGGCGTCTTATGATGACTATCGCGAGAGATGGGCTCCCATGTATGTTGCCATGTGGAGTTATTCATTCAAACCATGAGTAGTAGCTATAAAAGCTGACGGGGCCGGTTTGTGCCGGCCCCGATTGCTTTGTCGCCTAAGGTGAATTTGTATGTTTGGGGGATACTAAAGAATTTGACAGAACGTGTAGAAAAACAGGGTCCCAATTAAGGGGATAGGCTTCAAAAAAATGCAGCGACAAAGCTCAGTAGATGAAACTGAGAGGGTATTTAGCTGTCGCCACGCCACTGGTCAACGTCTATTCGCAGGCCGGCTGGCCAGTTAATAATTTTTTTATTTGC
This sequence comes from Pseudobacteriovorax antillogorgiicola, assembly GCA_945897695.1. Classification (GTDB taxonomy): domain Bacteria; phylum Bdellovibrionota_B; class Oligoflexia; order Oligoflexales; family RGVZ01; genus CAMDKS01. The sequence continues at coordinate 1,428 of CAMDGW010000072.1, forward strand.
TCAATTCATAAGGGATTTTGGTGGGTTAGCTTAACCCCTCAGAAGCCATGATGTATTTGCCGTTTGAGTTAAAAAAGGAGAGTGGAGTCGTCCTATGCCTCTTACTAAACAGGCTTACATTCAACGGATGGGTGAGGTGCTTAACGCCCTGGAGCGCTGTTTCCTTGCAGGGGATTCACCCGGGGTAAAGCTCGCTGCAGGACTTGCAATTGAGTTGATCACAGGGCAAGGCTTGGGCGGTCGACCCCTTGCTGCAAACACCAAAACAGGAATTTCATTCGCAGTCAGCGTTACGGTTCTTTCCGCCGCCATGGACCAGGTTCTCGTCAATAGCTCAAAGCGAGGTTTTATCCTACCTAGGATTGTGCTGGATGAACTGTCAGAGTCTATTTACACGGAAGCACAAAAGTTATCTCGGAAGGTGAGCGGTGATGAAACAGCTGAGCTTGCAATGTTGGGGAGGCCTCTAGCTATCGAGCTATGGGATGATGACTTAGATCAAATTTCGATTTGTCTCAATTACCTCGCTATTTCTCGTTCTTCAGATGCCGCTGAATCTAAGCACAATCATGCGTGGAAATATGTTGATCTCAAGTCACTTAAGCTTAACGAGATGGATTCTCGTGAGTGTCTTGCTTTAAGTGAGATGCTAACCACTATGGGATTTGCTAACCCGTATGATATGAGTGGCGAAGAAGAAGGGCCGCTGAGCCTGCACTCAGCGGCGTGAAGATTTGCAATTAGGTTCTGAATCAAGCTTCGAGGGGAAGCCGCTCAATCATCTGGCTTTCTTCAAACTTTATATCTTTGATTGATTTTAGTTTTGTTACCAGACCCATGGCATTTAGTAACCTTATAACCATCATCGTAACATCGACCTCCCACCACTTGTGTCCCGCTTCTGCAACTTGCTGGTAGGCGTGGTGGTTGTTGTGCCATCCTTCGCCAAACGTAATAAGAGCCACCCACCAGGTGTTTCGAGACAGGTCGTCTATTTCATAATTGCGGTAACCAAAGAAATGGGTGGCACTATTGACGCACCATGTTGCGTGATAGACAAAGACCATTCTTAGACAGACCCCCCACAAGACCATCCCGATCCCGCCAATCCCATAGAGGACGATTGCCAGGAGTACCTGAGGTAGGAATTGCCCGGCAATGGTGTCAAGCCAAAGGTAGTAGGGATCATTGTGAATGTCCCTTGCAAATCGGCGCTGCTTATTGCTGTCATCAAATTCCTGCCGATTTCCGAAGGTCCAACCAATATGACAGTAGAAAAAACCTCTGCGGGAGTTATGTGGATCCATTTCAGTGTCAGGATGCGAATGGTGCATGCGGTGCTGGGCACACCATTTTGTGGGGCTGCCTTCCATCGCTAGTACACCGCATGTCGTCAAAACGCGCTCCAACCACTTTGGAACTGCAAAAGACCGGTGAGCAAGTAATCGGTGATACGTTAAAGTGATGCCGAGGCAACCTGTTATAAAATACATTATGGCCGCGGCTGTGAAGTTTTGCCAATTTGTGTAAAAAAGAGCAGCGACTGCGCCGATGTGCATGGCTGAGACCCATAAGATGCTAGTCCAGTTGATTCCATCCGGCACAAGACGCGGAAATTCTTTTTTTGATTTGTTGGCTTGCTTTGACATGTGTCCTCCCCGAAGGGGTGTGAGATACAATTACTTTTTTGATAAGTGTATTGTCGGACAAATGCTTCGCGGGCTCGAGTAAAACAATTGTAAAACAGCCCATAATCGGCTCTGGGCATGGATTTGGCATGTTTTTTAGATGGCCAGTTTGATTGCGGTAAAATAATTAGAGTGTGAGGTCCAAAGGGGACCGTATCAGCTCTCGGCGTATGGCTTGAGCAGCGTCTTTGAACCCTGGAATTGCAGAGAGAGATTGCATATAAGTGGCGACCCGGTAAAGGAGCCCCATTAAGTCGCCAACGCCAAAATATTCAGTAGTGCCATCTTTGACGAGTGACTGCCATTCTGTCCCAGTAATCCATTGCTTGACCACCCAGCCTGCGCTTGGGTTGAATTCTTTAATCTGATGCCAGGTGCGTCTTCCAAATGGCAGGTCATAAATTTCCGGGAAAAGCTCGAATGGATAAGAGGATTCTAGTTCTAGCTCAAGCTTACTGGCGTCAAATGGAAATTTGTAAGTTGGCGCACAGCCTGGTTCTTTGAATCTGGGCAAACAAAAAGCAGCCATTAATTCAGCGGCGTTTATCAGTTTATCAGGAGTGATCATGTCGCGAACGATCATGCTTGACAGTAAAAGTCCTCCGCTCTGCGGAAAATATTTTGCAATTGATCCAAGTCTTGTGAGGCTCTCGTCATGGTCAATGCATCCAAGTTTATGAAGGTGAAGATGCATGCCGGCTAGTTTTGTTTGACCGCGAAATTCAAGATAATTGTGGCATGGCTGACGGAATTTGCATTCTTGACAAGCTGTTTGGCTGGCTGGGAATTCCAATTCTTCGTTAGCTTTGAACCTTGCAAATTCAGCGGCAGGGCTTTGACAGGGAAGTTCTGTTGTAGCCAGTTTATTTTCAACGTCAGGACGACGGATGAGCCGAAGATCTGTCTTTCGATGCTGATACTTTAAGAAACTGCGTCCATAAATGCTTTCGAGGGTGTTTAGAGAAAGTCCTCGTCCAATAAGTCCTAATAATGTTGTGGGATCTGTTCTCAATCTCGAGTTGCACGGTTCTCTTTTAGCGCCTGCTTGCCTTGAGTAAGCCTCAATACTTGGCCACAGAGAGAATCCTATGACATCTTTACCGCGCCGGCCAGCGCGCCCTAGCATTTGCAGGATTTCGCCTTCTGCATAGGGAGTCATGCCGCCTTCACCTGGTCGCTGGTAATCCGCGATAATTGCACTGCGGACGCTAAAGTTAATCCCCAATGAAAGGCCCATTGTTGCAACACAAAATCTTAGCAAGCCATCTTTGACAAGGCGTTCCACTGCAATGCGGGCTGCTGGTGCAAGTCCAGAATGATGGTAGCTCACGCCGTAGGTTTGTATCATGCGTCTAAGGCTAGGCTTTATGAATGTGAGAGCTCCCACATCCTTATGTGCCTGCTGTAAAACAGCGCCAATCCTCTCGGCTTGCTCAGCTGATAAAGGGGGTAGGGTGCGTTCGATCATTTGAGCCAGAGATTCGCAGTCAAATCGTTTCCCGCAATATATAATGCAAGGCGTAAGATCCAGATCGATGAGTGCGGGCAGTCGAGTTACAAGATCTTCATGTCGTAGCGGGAGCTCGCGCCTTGCAGGATTCAATGAACGAAAAGCGTCTTTGGGGATGTTGTCTTCTGTCAGCCACTGTCCACCATAATAAACAAGATTTGTCAGAGGCACCGGGCGGTGCTCAGTCCTAACCATAGTGCATCGTTTTTTGCCCTGGGTGGAAATCCAGTCGGCAAAGTCTTCTGCATTTGCGACGGATGCACTCAATAACAGAACCTGGCATGAGGGCGGCGTCAATATTAGAGCCTCTTCCCAAGCACTGCCGCGTCCTTCGTCTTGTAAATAATGGTATTCGTCAAACACAACAAGTGTGCGCCCGAGGTCTGGTTCAATGCCAAGAAGCGAATTTCGGTAGCTTTCTAGAGTTGCAACGACAATCGGGGCATCGAGATTTTCTTTAATATCACCAGTGGCGATCCCGATTTTTTGATGGCCAAACATGGCTCTTAGTTCGCGGACCTTGTCGTTAGACAAGGATTTAACAGGAGTGGTGTATGCGGCTCGAAACGTTGGGTCGTCAATGTTCATGGCAAAAAACACTTCAACTGCTCTGGTCTTTCCAGCCGTAGTTGGTGCGTCAACAATCACACTTTCGCCTGCACGCAGAAGCTCAAAAACCTGCTGCTGCCAAGGATCTAAAGGAAGGCTTTTTGGGTCCGGCATACCTGATGATTTGTTATTGTTCTGAGCCCGAAGGTCCGCACCGGCTGACAACCAATTGCGGATTGCGTCTCGGCTCTTATCTATGGCTTCCTGGGAAACCTCGCGGCTACGGCTGTCACGGTCCTCTGTGGGCAATCCCCTTGGGCGGCCTGGTTTGGCGAACTTATTTCCGCTTGGACCCTTGAAGTTTGGCTTGTGATGAGGCGGCGGAAGTCCCTTGCGGTGATGCTTTGGCTTTCCATCATCTGATTTTTGATTCTGGTCAGAGGTGTTGTTGCTACTAGGACGGCCCTGTTCTTGACGCGGGCCAGTCTTTTTTCCGGAACGGGAGGGTTTTTTTGGACCAAATCCGTGTCGACTCATACGGCTAGCAGTTCCTTCCATTATTTACCTGATAGGGTAACGTTGAATTTAGGAATACGAAAGGTAAAAAAGGCTGCTCCTTGACAGAGCAGCCTTTCAGGAACAACAAAATCACCCAAATCACATCATGTAAAGAATTTCGCGGTACTTTGGCAGTGACCATAGCTGGTCATCGACCACGAGCTCTAGCTCATCACTTACTTTGCGTACCTCTTCCATGAGAGGCATGCCTTCGCTCGCAATTTTTGCAGCAAGTTTAGGTTCGTCATGGGTTGCTGCGCACTGCTCTAAAAATGTTCCAAGCTTATCTTTTGCAGTAGCCATCTTTGCCGTGAGATCACTGGCAATCCGAAGCTGTTTCTCCAGTTCAGATGGTATGCCACCCATAGCTGTCTTTAGGCTTGCCGCGGATTGTGCAAGAATTCTGGTGTGTGCAACTGCAGCTGGAAACACTTCATTGGAAAGCATTTCCTGCAAGGTTTCAAGCTCGATCATACGAACTTTTATGTAGCGTTCCAGTTTTACGTTGTAACGAGCTTCAACCTCTTCGCCACGATGAACGCCAAGGCTTGCAAGCATCGTTTTGTTCTTTGTTTCCTTGATAGCTGCTAATGCATCTGGAGTCGTGCGAATGTTGGGGAGACCTCGTTTTTCAGCTTCCTTGTGCCATTCCGTGCTGTAGCCATTGCCTTCAAAACAAACTTTTTTGTGCTCGTTAAGGGTGTCAACAATCAACTTCAAGATGTCATCTTGGTTGGGCCGAGGATTAGCCTTCTTTAGTTGATCGTTCATTTCATGGAGAGCTTTTGCGACGGCTGCATTGAGATAGGTTAGGGATGGCGAAATTGAGGCCGATGCTCCTACAGCTCTGAACTCGAACTTATTGCCAGTGAATGCAAAAGGCGAAGTTCGGTTACGGTCGGTGTTGTCACGGGAAATTAACGGAACGCGCGCAAGATCTAAATTAATGTTTTTTGCGCGATCCGACAAACTACCACCGCCTGCTGTTGTTAGCTTTTGAACAACTTCTGTGAGGGTATCGCCAAGGAAACAACTGATAATCGCCGGAGGCGCTTCGTTAGCGCCGAGGCGGAAGTCGTTGCCTGCCGAGGCAATGCTCATACGAAGCAGCGTTGCGTACTCATTGACGGCTTTGATTGTGCCCGCCAAGAACCACAAGAACCTGATGTTGTCCATTGGGTTGTCGCCAGGCTCTAGCATGTTGTGCCCGTGGTTATCGGCTAACGACCAGTTGACGTGCTTTCCGCTGCCGTTAATGCCGGCATATGGTTTCTCATGGAAAAGAACTTGAAGCTGATGGCGACGAGCTACGGTGCGCAGAACCTCAAGCACGAGCTGGTTATGATCGGCGGCAATGTTAGCGTTCTCAAAGATGGGCGCGATTTCACACTGGCTCGGCGCAACTTCGTTGTGGCGTGTCTTACAAGGAACGCTAAGTTTATAAAGTTCGTGTTCGGCTTCCATCATAAAAGCAAGAATCCGCGGTTTGATCGATCCAAAATAATGATCTTCAAGTTGTTGACCACGCGGAGGATTGCGCCCAAGCAGTGTTCTGCCGGCGAGGAGTAAATCAGGCCGAAGGTTGAACAGAGATTCGTCGCAAACAAAGTATTCTTGTTCGGGACCGGCACTGGCGATTACATATTTAACGTCGTGGCCCATTAATTTCAAAGATTCTGTCGCTGCTTTATTCAAGGCTGACAAAGAACGAAGGAGTGGTGTTTTTTCGTCAAGGGCCTCCCCGTTGTAGGAGATAAAAAGACTCGGGATGCAGAGTGTTAAGCCGTTTTCACTCTCCATTAAAAACATGGGAGAGCTTGCGTCCCAAGCGGTATAGCCGCGAGCCTCAAAAGTTGCACGCACGCCTCCCGACGGAAAGCTGCTGGCATCTGGCTCAGACTGAATGAGCTCTTTGCCAGTGAACTTTTCAATCGCGTTTCCTCTTTTGTCAAAACTAAAGAAAGCATCATGCTTTTCCGCGGTGGCTCCTGTCTGCGGCTGAAACCAGTGACAGTAGTGGGTTGCGCCGCGAGCGAGGGCCCAATCACGAACTGCGTCAGCCACCTTATTTGCAATATCCAGAGTCAGCGGCTTATCGCTTGTGGCAAATTCTCGAAGAATTGAAATATCAGATGACGATAGTTTTTTTTCCATCATATCAAAGCTAAAAGTATTGCAGCCGAAGTACTCGCTTGCTTTCAGGTCCAGATCGTGGGGGCTTGAGAAGGTTTTCTTGAAAACTCTCGGGGCGCGAGAACCTGCTGTCCTGACTGCCTCAAATCGTGCGGAAGCCCTGTTGGTCGTCATGGCAAACTCCTGATATGAATTGTGTGAGCCGGATGCTCCGAGATGAGCAAGGTCGGCAATGAGAGGTTTCATCCCATTGGAAGTGTTTTATATCGAGAATTGGGCGGACGCGGCAAGGGCTAAATCCCGAAATGATTGGTCTTATGACCAAGCTCATAGGCCTCGCATCTTAACCATATCTTCAATCAGGAGTCGGAGTTCATCCAGGGGGCAGTCTGTATCAATAGCTACAGTGGCTTTTTGAGCTTTTTCAATCGCGGGCATCTGGGCTGCTATAATTTTATGCGCCCCGTGTGCCGCAAGGCCCGATCTGGCACAAAGCCTGGAAACCTGAACATCAGAGGGGCAGGTCGTGGCCCAAATCTCTTTGAAAAGTCCCGCGCGACCCGTTTCAAAAATCAGGGCGGCTTCATAGAAGAAATTTTTTCCAGAGTCCTGAAGACCAATGCTCTCAATAACACGCTTAAACATTTTGTGGATTGCTGGATGAACGATAGATTCAAGATCTCGTCGTCGAAGCTCATCACTCATGACGATATTGCGTAACTGGTCGCGGTCCAGTTGGCCATCTTTGCCCACTATACTAGTTCCGAATGTCTTAATAATTTCGTTCAGGGTGGATGATCCCGGTTTTACGACGTCGCGAGCTAACTGATCAGCATCAATGACGGTCTTTCCAAGGTCCCTTAGAATTTGTGCAACCGTGGATTTACCGGTTGCCACGCTACCGGTAAGGCCTATGCATTGATTTTTTACTAAAGCCTTGAAGGCTTCTTCTGTCATTACCTTCACAGTTCACAGCTCCCATGAAAAACCAAGTGCCAGAGCGTGTAGCATGCGGTCACTGGTGGGTTGGCGGGTTGGTGTATAGCCAAAGATAATGTCCAAGTCCTCTGATCCTCTGACTTCTTGCTGGAGAGATAGAGCATAGGTACCCAGTGGCGCTTTATCGAGATCTAAATTGTATGAATGAATGATGCGAGGACGATTATTACGTTTTTTGTTTTTCTTGGTTTTTGATTTTGGGGCTGGTTCGTTGACGAAGGCGTCAATAACTCCAAGAGCATACATGCCTGCAAAGGATGCGATTGAGTATGTGGCATTTTGTTTGGCTCGAGCTATGACATCTTTACCCTGTTTTTCTTTCTGGGCGGTTTCTTCATCGTAGGCCTCTTGATCAGCGGAATCAACATTAGCCCGCTCTGCATCGCGTTCTGCCATAATTTGATTGAGTTTACTCTGGTACGATACAGCCGCGTCGGAGTTATTTTTATACATGAACAAAGCTGCCCCTTCGCCACCGAGGAATATCAAGCCCTTTAAAGTACTACCATTGCAGAACTGACCAGCTCCAAATGGCAATATTTTTATGATCGCGCTGCATCCGTCGGAGGTTGTGGCTGCTTTCCTGTTACCACCAGAGGCTGTTACCGAAGGAGGCAAACGCGGTGGTGGCGGCATCCCAGTCCCCGAAGGTTCTTTAGGGATGCTCGGGGCTACCTCTGGCGCAGCACTTATGGAGGGATCTTCAGGTGGAGGTCCAAGGTAACCTCCATATGGGTCTGCTACGGGCGGAGCTGCATAAGGTTGATAGACAGAAGGGGGTGCAGGAGATCCGTATCCATATGGATTTGGCGGCGGCATGTAGCCTCCATTAGGCGCAGCAGGGTATGGCTGATAGGCTGGATAAGCTGGGTAAGCGGGCTGGGTATACATGGGCTGCGGCTGATACATAGGTTGTGGTTGATACGTAGGTTGTGGTTGATACATAGGTTGTGGTTGATACATAGGTTGTGGCTGGTACATCGCTGATTGGGCATGACCGGCTGGATCGGTGCAGCAGGAGGATTGACAAATTGAGGGTTTGGCGCCGGCTGCATGCCAATGGATGGACCCATTCCCATTGAGGGCTGAGGGGCAAACTCCGTTTCAGATGGCTCGTCACCAAATAAACTATTTTGGCCATTCTTTTTGGTCTTACCTTCAGGTTTTTTTTGACCAGCCGCTTGCGCAAGCCCTGAGCTTTCCGGATTTGGAAGTGGAATTCCCTGTTGTTGCTTTTGAGGGAGAGCCAAAGGTTGCGGTTTTGGTTTTGGCTGAATTTTTTCGAGATTGACGGTCACGACGCTAGTCATGTTACGTTCAATTTTTACTGAGTTTTTGACTGAACGATACCCAGGAGCTGTGAGTTCAATCACGATTGTCCCAGGGTCAACTTCGATTTCGTCTCCGGCGTTACCGTGCGCAATGCCGTCAATTCTAACCGCTGCTCCAGGGGTGTTTGAGATTACTTTCAAGATGGTTTTCTTTGATTTCTGGCGGGTCAATCCTGCCGCATTTGTCCCGCGTTTTTGCGGGCCTGACATCGCTGCTGTGGCAGGACGCACAGCTTGAAAAAACGGAATTACAGATTCGTCAACAACTTCAGCATCTGATAATTTAATGGACGGATTGATACCCTTAGCTTTCTGGAATGAAGACATTGCCAAAGCTTTTTTGCCACCCATGTATTGTGCAAC
>CAMDGW010000073.1 GCA_945897695.1 Pseudobacteriovorax antillogorgiicola
ATGCTGGGGTTCTGGAGCTTTTTGCTAGATTATTAGTTCTGGCCGGATGCCAGTCTGCCAATAGTTTGACCTTTGTTCGCTCAGCGTAAACGAGGTCTTTGACCACAACTCCCAAACCAGTTCCATTTTTTACCGTCACGCATGATGAAATTACCAGTACAAAAATGGGAAAAAAATATTTTAAACTTTCGATAAGCTGACGCGAGTGATTATGGTTTTTCTTGGATTGAGTAAGGTGAGTCGGTGCCATAAGACCTTTGATTTTTAAAAATTGTTCTTTATGTGAGATGAAATAACGGATGCGTTGGGTTTTGTCCAATTATTCACAACCTCTGATATTGCGACATTTTAACTTGCGTGATTCTGGCAATGATTGCTGAAACTCGAACGCGCTTTCATATTGTTATTTTTTGGAGATGTTGCCCCAGTAAGCTTTCGTATCCTCATGGCTATTAGCCAGCTTCGTCGCAATCTTTATCGCTCGAGGGTCGCTCAGGTTGTTCAACGCTTCGAGAATTCGTTCATAAACAAAAAGCGGGTTACCGTTACGCGAGTTGCGCGGGTCGACGTAGGCATTCTGGAGAGCCACGAGTAGCTCCGAGTTGGATTTTCCTGCAAATCGCTTGCCGAGGCTGCTAGCTGCCTCCGCTCTAATCACCATGGCGTTGTCAAGAAGGCCGTCCAGAAGAATGCCTTTGCATACCGAGTCTTTGAGCCCAACAGAGCATTTTTTGATCCAACCCATACGCCATTGCCAAGACCAGTCGCGAAGGCGTTTGACGCCACGATCAGTCTGAAATCTCCAAAATTTTGCGGCTTCCGGGTCACTCATTTTGTGAAAATGCTGCCACTCAGCTTTTGAGGGCTGAATTTTAGGGTCAAAAGTCTGGGGATCAGGGTTTGCAGCGGAGATGGTGCTAAACAATGCAAAACTCAAGACCAGGCGCTTTATTAGCGAAAGCTTCTCTTTCATTTGCTTAACCCTCTGTATTTAAAAGACTAACAAAAATAATTTTAGTTTTTCCTAAAGACCCTTCTCAAACTTCCGATCCGAGATAGGAATGCGTTGGTACCTGCCATAAAGGTCAGGTAAGCCGCATGTAAAGGAATCGAGGAGGAGCGGCATGAACGAGCAAAACTGGTTTGTCTATCAGGGCAATCAACAATTAGGACCCTTTACTACCGGTCAGGTGGTCCAAATGATTGATAGTAAGATGATCGCTCAAGATGCGTACCTTTTCAAGGTCGGTTGGAAGGATTGGCGTCCGTACGAGGAATGTATGGAAGAGTTGGGGCTAAAGCCAGCTGCTCCGCAGCAGGATTCTGATGAGCGCCGTAGCGCTGCTCCGCGCGCAACGATCCTTGGACGCGTCATCGTCCACAACAATGGTCAACTGATAATCGGAAGCGGCGTTAATATCTCCTCTACCGGGATCTTTGTTGAAACCCAGGATCAGATATTTACGGTGGGAGAGAAGCTCAAGCTCTCAGTCCGTATCGATGGATTCGTTAAATCATTTAACGTCGTGGCGCGCGTCGTCAGATATAACTCAGACCCTCGGCACCCTGTGGGATTTGGTTTGAGCTTTGAGGGGCTTGATGGGGGCATCGGTGATGAAATCGAGAAAATGGTCGCTTCAAAACGACAGTCCCCCGCAGTGAAGGTTTCCTGAATTGTATTGATCTAGAGGCCTTCGTCTCTGGATACCCAGCGCCGTGTGCGCAGCGAGAGGTTCGACTATGGTTTCCGCAAAGTCTAAGAAGTTAATGACCTGGAAGAATGCAACCGACGTTGCATCTGCGAAAAAACTTGTGGATTTGGGTTACCTGCTGCCGTGGGGCGATGGCAGAACAACCGCAAAGGTTCTTGGCGAAGATGGCTCGTGTGAATTGGTAAGATATATTGCCGTTCGCCTGGCAGACCGTTATGCAGATCGTCTTGCCGCCGAGATTCTGGTGGAGTCTCTCTTTGCAGTTTTGACAGCAGCAAACAACGAAAAAGTCATGATTGCCTTCTTAGAAGCGTTGTTTGATAGCGATCAATTTGAAAATGTGACTCGCCATTTGGTTGAAATTTCACTTGGTGGCGAGGTGGCTGAAGACGAACTTTCGAAGTCCGTGGTGTCTGCAGCCGTTGCGTTGATTTGCGAGATAGGTTTAAACATTCAACGTATTGAAGAAGAAGAGCCAGGACGAATTGAGCGTAGCAAAGCTCTTTCCGATCACATTGCCGCTTACCTGCTCAGCGTGAGCAACACGAACGTGCAAGCGGTGCGTTTAAGTCTTCTGCGATATTTTAGTCAAACTGAGTACGGACTAAGCGGCAAAACCAATTACACGAGATTAATGGTGCGATTTGGGCATTCAATCATGGAATCTCTTTTCCAGCAGTTGTTTGTCAAGAAAAGCGAACGCATAGCAGCTCAGTTCCTTCTGGAAAATCTCCCGTGTGCACTGGAGGCAGGAAGCGATACCCAGAAGATACTCCATGAGACATTCAAGCAGCATATGTTCAAAGAATCAGAGCGATTCTGTCTATTTATGCATGAGCTCGGTTCTAATTTGATATCTTTAGGGCAGGATAATGCGATTTGCCCGGCAGCTGAGAGCTTTGCTCGGCATTTGATTGCGCTGTTTAAAGTTACCAGTGATCTTGGACATAAGGAGCTCGGTCGCGAAGTTTTACAGGAGCTTCATAAATTTTCCGCGTACGGTGATATCTACAAATGGATTCGATCTTTAGAAAATTCTTCGGAGATTCGGAGAGTTTTCCGCGAGCTTGCGCTTGAATATCGCGTGAAAGTTGTTGAAGCAGGTAAAGGTGGCAAAGTTATTAGTCAATTCCGCGTATCAAAGCGAGGAAGAAAGCCTAGCTTATCAAAAGGGGACTTTGGATTTCTCGAACAGGTTACGACGCTTGGGGATTACGAAGTTAGATACACGGCATAGTCTGACTGAGGTTTTCTTTAGACCATTGAAGCATCTCCCGTGAAGACCTCTTTTCGCATGGTGTATTATAGTAAAGGGAGAGTGCAGTTTTCACCCCCGAACGCGAGCCAATTCAAAAGACCGAGTTGTTTTTTTGAGACAATCTGGGACGGTCCTGTCCAAAAACCGATGACCTCATTACCTATTTCCCAAATATCGAGCTCGTTGGGCAAGGTCTCAAAATAATCTTGAAATCGCTCTAATCCCATCGCAAAGCTGACGTTTTGGACACAGCTTGCTTTCTAAATGGGGGACAAGGCTCAAAAAACAGACAAAAGAAAACCTCGAGCAATGTTTATGCCCGAGGTTTTCAAAGTTTAATTCTTTTTTATTTAGGGTTTTCAGCTGGGGGTTGCGTCTGATTGAGCTCTGGTTGGCTAATGACGCCGGCCTTTGCTTTGATCTCAGACTCCTGAGACACAGGAAAATCAATCGATGTCTTTGCACCGACTACGTCACGAATAAACCATGTACCTTTTTCTTTGATTAGAGCGACTGTATTTTCAGTTTGAACCATAGGCGCAGCACTAGTATCTGTCGGGCGCTGATCGGCAACGCCTAAATCTTTATATTTCAGTCGGAAAGTGATCTCTGTTTCCCGCGGTGTGCGATCGCGGCGTTCAATGACAGCATAGGATTCGATGTCATAGTGTCGGTGGATATAAGCGTTCGTGATCGTTTCGTCAGACGCGGCATTGATAGCGTCTTTGAGGCGTCCTGTGGTGTACTGGGCTAGGTCGTCTTTTTCGGAGACTTGTTTCATATTCAGTGCTTTGTTTAGATAAGACTCCACAACCTTCTCGGGAGCCATGGCCTGGCGTTCATTGCCACAACTTCTCGTACAACCGGTCAACACCAGACCGATGAATAGCAATTGGCTGAGGGTGGCTCTTAGCATCGACGAACTCCTTCTGACTCGTTAAATCTCAAACAATCTGCAAATTCTTCAAGAAATTTTATCACATCTATGGCGTTGATGCAGCCTCTGGGTCGGTTTGGTTACCCGAAGCCGCACGTTTCTTTTCTAGTTCCTGTCCCAAGGTCATCTTGGGCAATTTGGTTGGTACTCCCGCTGCTGGGCGGTCCTTGACTCTTCGATACCGGTAAACATTGTCAGCGCTTGTGCCGCTGCCAGCCAGGGCGGGCGGCTGTGAGTCCCTGCCCTCATTGCCAGATTTTGCTTCGTTTGTGCCCGCCTCATTTGCTTTTGGGGAGTGGATGTAGGACTTGTGTGCGCGTTGGCTGCCAACAAGCGGTAATGGACGAACTTCAGGAGTTTCTGGATTCTTAGCAGCCTCCTGGAAAGAGGCTTCAAATGATGGAATTTCATTCGACTCTAGTTCTTTGATAGTAAATTTATTGTGTTTCGTGAGGTAGTCGAGATCTGTGTCGATAGAAAACAACGTATCGTCTAGCAAAACTAGGGAGGCTCTATCAGTGTAAAAGTTTTTTGGTCTGATGGCGACCGGAATGTTGACCTGTTTTAGATAGCCAAGCCGCGATAGGATATTGCTCGCTTTTTCCTTACCCAGGAGGACACTGATTTGAACTTTCCGGTATTGTGCGATGTAAAGCGATGAGACGATCTCGGCATCCGTCAGAAAGTTGGTAGAAATCCACACTCTTTTGGTGGCTCCTCCAATGCGAGAGAGCAGCTCTGCTCTGATGCCTGCGAATGAATCAAATTGCTGTACTGACTTTTGTGAGTGCTCTTCAGCCATAGCAGTCATTGTAGGGGCAGTGACGGAAATAACAATCATCAGCATCATTCTTCTCAGGTGGCGTTTTAAGCTCATGTGTTTTCCCCTTTCCGTCTGATGATAAAGGCCCCAAAGCCGTCCATGTCGTCTTGGTTGCCTGCGTAGATCATCAGGATGTTATCCCGAGTTACGTAGCGTTTGAAGTAATCTGGCAGACGAGAAACTGGGCTGACAAGCTCAAACTTGTCGCCAAATGTCTCTTTAATCCATTTTGCCTGAGATTCTGTTTCGTCTGGCTCAAAGCTACAAACGGAGTAGACCATTTCCCCATTTGGTTTCAGCATACCTAGGGCATGCTCGATCAACAATCGTTGTTGTTTTGAAAGCTCCTTAATCCCCGCCTCCGATTTGTGCCATTTGCCCTCGGGGTGACGCCTTAAAACCCCAAGTCCTGTGCAAGGCGCATCTAGCAAAACTCGATCAACTGGTTGCTCAGGATTAAATTCCATAAAGTCTTTGAGGATCCATTCAATTTGCTCCTCGCAGCCGAGGCGTCTGGCCGTCTGGCGCGCTCTTTCCATCTGAGATTCGCCTTTTTCAATGGCGATAATTTTGACAGAGTCGTTACTCAGCTCGCGCATATGGGTCAATTTACCACCCGGACCAGCAGCTGCATCAACTATCGTCAGACCGTCTTTGATCCCAAGTAGATAAGGAATTATTTGTGATGCTTGATCTTGAATCGTAAAGAATCCTTTACCAAACAGACTCTCTAGGCTGAGATCTGGATGTTTTTTGAGGATGACGCAGCCCTTGAGACTTCCCTTTTCCGATTGAACTTGTTCATCTCGTAGCAAGTGGTCCTGTAATTCCTGGGGGGTAATTTTCTTGGTGTTGACGCGGATAAAAATAGGGGGAGGTTGCAGATTGGCCTCAAGCATGGTTTCCATTCGTTCAAATTTGAATCGATCATGCCAACGCTTTACCAACCAATCTGGGTGAGAAAACTGGAGAGCCAGATATTCAACGGGCTTTGTCTTTTTATCCGGCTTAGTAAAGTATTCAGCACGGCGGGCAATTTGTCTGAGCACGCCGTTTACAAACGGGACGGCAGACGCTTCGCCTTTCTGACGCACGTATTCAACGCTCTCATTGACAGCCGCTCGGTCAGGAATGCGGTCCATATAAAAAATCTGATATGTTCCTAGGATCAAAGCCGCCCGAACCTGAGGGGTTACTGTTTTTAGGTCGCGTTTTTTTGAGGTCTGCTGAAGGATCCAGTAAATTTTTTTATACCAGCGAAGGCCGCCGAAAAGAATTTCCTTCGTCAAATTTCGATCAACGCGCTTGATATCTTTTGCATGGGCTGCGTAGAGTTCTTCCAAAACGTCGTCGGGTTTGCGGTTGTTTTCCATGACAGCTACGAAAGCGTCAAATGCGATGAGGCGGGAAATAGTAACTTTGGCGCTCAAGGTGCTTTATTCTCCAAGGTGCTGGGTCAGGGGGGCGACGGCCAGAATTCATGATTTAACCTATCATTATTGTACGTTATCCCTTGTGTGCTGAATAGTCGCGGAAGCACCCACTTGGGACCTGTGACGTCAACCGCGCGACTTTGAAAAGAAAAACCAGATAAACTCAAGATAAGACAAGTGAATTTTGAGATGATTGCCAATGAAGCATGTGTCTTTTTGTGAGCTTGCGTGGGTCGCGACGACGATCGTCGCATCGTTATCACTATTGGTCCACAGCGAGGCATGTTTTTACCAGCAGTAGAGATTCTGTGCTGAGAAATATTAAGCGACCTTTGAGAATGGTTGTGCAGCCCACGGCGTTGTTACCCCTGGCTGACTACTGGTGTGCCATTCGCCCTAAATTAGTGACTGATAAAGAGCAAATGTTTTTTCTACCATGACATCAGAGCCGCATGAGGAAAGTGCCCAAGTGTAGCCCTTTTCTGCTAATTGTTGTCTTTGATTTGGGTCGACGGCAAGATCTAGAAAGGCATTATAAAGTGCTTCAGCGTCCCCAGGTGGGACAAGTAAACCTGTTTGACCATGACGAACCAGCTCGGGAATCCCCTCCACAGAGCTGCCGACTACAGCGGTTTTAGCCATCATGGCTTCGACGATAGTACTACCTAGTCCTTCCGAAAGGCTTGGTATGGCAAAAACATCAGATCCCAAAAGTAGCCTAGGAATATCTTTGCAAAATCCTGGCAAAATCAAATGCCCAGATTGGATCAAGCTGCGACCTGTGGTCTTCAGATGTGACTCAAGGGGGCCTTCTCCCGCAATAACTAGACGCGCTCCCGGGCGCTGCTTGACCAGCAACCGAAACGCCTCGATCAAGATAAAAAGACCTTTGTCAGGTACTAATCTTGACGCAGAGATGATCAAGAAGTCCCCATCAGGGGCAAGGCCTTTCATTCGGATTAGCTCAGCGCGAGCGTGCTGCTTGATTGGGCCATCGCAGGGGAATGGTTTTTTGGAGCTTCTAATCGTAGTCATGCGACTAGGGTCAACCCCGCCTCGGAGAAGGACCGATCTAATGTAGTCTGATACCGTGATAAAGCGATCAACGGCAGGTCCGGTAAATTTAACCCGTGATAACCAGTTGCTGCGAATCTTGGCTGGAATTCTCCGGTGAGTGACGAGAATCATTTGCGGCATAAACAGAGTTTTTAGCCAGTAGGCAAACGTATGACTTTTGCCGCAGTGCGTATGAACGATTTGGATTTTGTTTTTAACGCAGAAACGGCGAATGCGGAGCATAGCCAGAGGGTTCAAAGCTCCTGACCGAGGAAGCTGCGTGTAACCAGCGATTTGCTGCCTGACTTTGTACCATAGCTTCGAGTTTTTTGGAGATGCAAGGAAGTGCTCAAGGGGGAGATCAGCAGAGTCCCGAATAAGGGTAGCAATCTGACTTTGGCCACCGCCCCAAATCTCTGAACTGTCGATATGTAAGACACTAACTTTGTCCATAGATTCTTATTATACAAAGCCGGGTACATGTAACAAGTACATGTACCCGGTCTTTTTTGTCACATTTACTGAACGACGTAACTTAGCTGTTTGTACCTTGAGCACGGGTGAAGGCTTCAGCAAAAGCAGTCTTGGAGCCAGAAGCGGCGCCAATGTATTGTTTCAGCTCTTCGCCTGCAAGTCCTTTGAGTGCAGCTTTGCGGCTCAAAGAGAAGCGGCGCTCGTCAGCGTCAGTCGCGAGAACGACAAACTCAACTTCGTCACCTTCTTTAACGGCATCTTCAGTTTTTACAACCTGGCCGTCGGCGAGTTCACTGATGTGAATCATGCCTTCAACGCCTGGAGCGATTTCAACAAATGCGCCGAAGTCAGCAACTTTGGTCACTTTGCCTTTGCCTTTTGTTCCGGCTGGGTGAGCTTTCGCTACTGCTAGCCATGGATCATCAGTCAATTGCTTGATGCCGAGAGAGAACTTCTCGCCTTCAGTGTCAATCGATAGAACTTTCGCTTCAACTTCGTCGCCTTTTTTGAAGAGGTCGCCAGGGTGCTTGATGCGATCGGTCCAGCTGATGTCTGAAATATGAATCAGACCATCGATGCCGTCTTCGATACCAACGAATACACCGAAATCGGTGATGTTGCGAATTTTGCCGCGGATAACGTCGCCAACTTGGTACTTGTCTTTAACGACTTCCCAAGGATTTGGTTCCATTTGCTTCATGCCAAGGCTGATGCGACGGTTTTCTACGTCGATTGCGAGGATGACCACTTCAACTTCGTCACCAATGTTGACGACTTTGCTTGGGTGGCGAACACGCTTAGACCAGCTCATTTCAGAGACGTGGATCAAGCCTTCAATGCCGCCTTCCAACTCAACAAAAGCGCCGTAATCAGTCAAGCTGACAACTTTGCCTTTTGTCTTCGCGCCGACAGAATATTTGCCGCCCGCGATAACCCATGGATCGTTGAGAAGTTGCTTGTAGCCAAGGCTGACGCGCTGACGACCTTCGTCGTAGCTAAGAACCTTAACTTCAATTTCTTGTCCAACTTCAAACAGCTCGCTTGGATGATTGATGCGACCCCAGCTCATGTCTGTGATGTGAAGGAGGCCGTCGATGCCGCCAAGGTCAATGAACGCACCGTAATCGGTGATGTTCTTTACGATGCCCTTGAGAGACGCGCCTTCTTTGATGTTGCCCAGTGTAGAAGCGCGAAGCTTCTCACGATCTTGCTCAAGCAATACGCGACGAGAGAGAACTATGTTGCCACGCTTTTTGTTGAACTTGATGATTTTGAATTGGAGCTTGCCACCGATAAGCTTGTCCAGGTTACGGACAGGGCGAAGGTCAACTTGCGATCCTGGAAGGAATGCTTTCACGCCGATGTCAACAGAGAGACCGCCTTTTACGCGACTCATGATTGTACCTTCGACAATTTCATTAGCTTCAAACGCTTCAGCAATGCGGTCCCAGGCGCGGAGCATCTCTGCGCGCTCACGGCTAAGAACCATCTCACCTGCGTGATCTTCGAAGCGATCAAGATAAACTTCTACTGTTTCGCCAACTTTTGGGCAAGCAGCGCCGAACTCATGCTTTGGAACTTCGCCTTCGGACTTGTGACCGATGTCGATGACGATGCCGTCGTCTGTTAGACGAACGACTAGACCCTTAACGATCATGCCTTCCTTAACTTCGGAAGTCGTTGGGTTGCCAGCAAGCAATTTCGCAAAATCGGAAGTAAGGCGAGCGTCGACCTCAAAACCTGTGTCTTCATCTTCCCAGCGAATGCCTTTGATACCGGACTTTGTTGTTTCTTGTAACATGCTCTGAACTTCTTTCTTTCCATCAAGGGTTTCGGCAACAGGTCATTCTGTCGGCTGTGTCTCGAGGGAGCAGGCTAAATAGCACGTAATCCTCGATAAAGTCAAAACAAAACACCACTTTTAGTCTCGACGAAACAGGCACTTCTTGGTGGGCGTGTGAAGACGTGCAGTGATGCGTGTTTATGTGTAATATCCTGAAAATAATGAGCTTCCTGTCGAAATTAAATCGTTTGGTCAAGTGTTTTTGGGATGGCGGATACATGGCAAATGTTCATAATGTCTGGCATAATTATGTTGTTCGGCCCAGAAAAATTGACCCTCATTTTGGGAATACTTGACTTGTCGCTCTCAACGATATCTAAAATTGTTACCGGCTGCATTTTGGCAGGCTACTTGGTCCCAGGTCTAGCTGCGCCAACTCCTGATATTAAAGTCGTTTGCCCTAATCCTTTACCGAAGGTTCCCGCCGCTCTGTCCCGTTCTGACACATATAAAGACACCCCTTTCAAGGCTGGAGAGGTTAGTGAATTTGCTATCTCATGGATGGGAATGCTTGCAGGTTACGGGACAATTGAAATTCAGGCACCCCAGAAGTTAGATGGAATTTGGCATCGGGCCTACCACGTCGAAGGACGCACCGGAGACTGGTTCAAGGGGATTTACGTTGCCAATGACCAGGCATCAGCACTGACTAGGCCTTGGGACTGGGGTGTGACCAAATTTTATATCGAGCAGCAGGAAGGCAAGTTCCTGGGCAAGAGTTTTAACATGAAAAAGTGGCTCTTCTCGGCGTTCATGTTCAAAATCCACATCAATGCACCTGCGACTACTCGGCCATCAGGAAGATCCTTCCTTAAAGGTAACATCCGTTATTTGGCTCGCCAAAGATCATGAGCAAGTTTCAGGAGA
>CAMDGW010000074.1 GCA_945897695.1 Pseudobacteriovorax antillogorgiicola
GTGCGCCCAAAGGCATAAATAATGTTAAGAATTGGGACACAACCTAGTCACGTAACTCGAGTAGCTCATAAAATCAAACAGGCGGGGGCAACTTCATGCCTCCACCTGCTGGTAATCAGTAATTTCCGAATTAGCTCTCGGGTGGCACCTTTTAGCGTTAGCGGGTGGCACCTTTTAGTCATGGGGTTTCGTTCCAGTTCTCGAGGATGCGTTTATATTCTGCTAACCACATGGCTCCGCCTTCGCCGTCGATCACCCGGTGATCAAACGTGAGGGACGCCATCATCATTGGACGGATGATGATCTTGTCGTCTACTGTGACAACTGGACGTTTAACAATTGCGCCGATACCAAGCATCGCAACTTGAGGCTGATTGATAATTGGATTTGAGGTGATCGATCCCCAGCCGCCCGGGTTCGTGACGGAAAATGTGCCGCCAATAACCTCATCGGCTTGAAGTTTCTTGGATCTGGCGCGAGTGGCAAGATCATTTAGGCTTTTGCAGATGTCACGGAGAGTTTTCTTCTCGCAGTTTTTGATCACCGGGACGATCAGCCCTCCGCCACCTTCCGAGCCCAAAGCCACAGCGCACCCAATATTGATGCTGTCTTTCCAAAGAATGTCGTCACCGTCAACAGAAACGTTGACCACGGGAAATTTCTTAATAGCTTCCGCAGCTGCACGAATCAAAAACGGGGTGAAAGTAAGATTAAATCCTTCGACTTCAGCAAAAGACTTCTTGTGAGTTTCTCGCACCTGCACGACCTTATGTAGGTCAATTTCGAAGGTCGTTGTTACATGGGGCGAAAATCTCACGCTTTCCACCATGTGTTCGGCGATAATTCTACGCATCTTGGTCATTTTTTCTCGACGTACGGCAACGCCTTCGAGAGTTTCTGCGCCATTATTGGTTTGGGTGCTGACTCGGGCGAGCAGGGGCGGGGTAACAGCAACAGGTTGCCCCGGCTGCATGTGCGCCATTGGGTTTTGCTGCCAGGTTAATAAGTCAGACTTCGTTATGCGGCCAGCAAGGCCAGTTCCAGGGACGCGGCGCAGATCGATACCAAAGTCTCGCGCCATTTTGCGGACGAGTGGGGATGATCTGAGTGTGGTGGAGCCGTCATGAAAAAACCCCTGGGCTGCGTGGCCCGCAAGGCTTTGATTGTGCGCCAACGACGGCGTTTGTCCACTTGTTCGACTAGAAGATGAAGATGCTTTACCTGAAGTGGCACCGGATTTTTTACTACTTGCCGCCGGAACTTCAGCGCCCTGGGGGCCAATCCAGCCGATTGTTGCATTGACCTCGACCGTTGCACCTTCAAGGGCAATTGTTTTTAACAATGTACCCGAGGCAGGCGCAGGAATTTCTGTGTCAACTTTATCGGTGGAAACCTCAAGCAGAGGTTCATCTTTTGAAACCGATTCACCAGGTTTTTTCAGCCATTTGACCAGTGTTGCTTCCGCAATACCTTCGCCCATGGATGGTAATATTACTTCTGTTACTTCTGAGCTCATAGGTCGATCACTCTCGCTACTAATCAATAATTCACATGTGAACGGCAGAGCCCAAGGCAGCATGGGCTGCTTCCATGATGGTCTCGCTCAGGGTCGGGTGAGGATGGATGGTGTGTGCAATTTCATCCACTGTAGTCTCTAAGACTTTTCCGAGGCTGAATTCTGCAATCATCTCGGTTGCTCTAGCGTGAACAATGTGGACACCCAATATCTCTCGGTACTTTGGCTCAAAAAGTATTTTGATGAAGCCGTCTGTAGCATCTTCAATTTTTGCTTTCGCCATAGGACTAAAGGGGAATTTTCCGGATTTGTATTCAATACCTTTTTCCTTTAATACTTTTTCGGTCATACCGATTGAAGCAATTTCAGGGTAGGTGTAAATCGCACTTGGATTTGCGTCGTAGTTCACTTTGTGGGGTTTTTTCCCAGCGATTACTTCTGCGCAATTGAAGGCTTCTGCACTTGCAGTATGAGCAAGCATGGGAGTTGGAATCACGTCGCCAATGGCGTAGACGCCGTCACAGCTTGTTTTGTAGGTTGCGAAGTCGACTTTAATGAAGCCGCGTTCAGTCGTTATGCCAACGGTATTTAGACCGACGTCATCGGTCACAGGCTCTCGCCCAATCGATACCAGAACCTTTTCAAAAGAGCGTGATCCTTCCGTCGTTGTTAGTTTGACGCCTTCTTTCCCTTTGTCTTCAATGGCAGTAATCTTGGCTACAGTTTCAAAGTTGACACCTTGTTTTTTGACGCAGCGTACCAGTTCTTTGACTGTTTCTTCGTCTTCAAAAGGCAGAACCTGAGGCGCCGCTTCTATCACGGTAACCTCGGTGCCAAAACGTGCAAAAAGACTTGCGAATTCGATGCCAACGACGCCGCCGCCGATGATTGCCATGGATTTTGGAACTTCATTGATAAATAGCACGTCATCAGAGTTCATGATGCCTTTACCATTAGTCTTGGCAAAAGGTAGTTGACGAATCCGGCTGCCCGTCGCAATCATGGTGTTTCGAGTCTCTAACGTGGCAGATTTACCATCGTGTAATGCTACGGTGACTTTGCCCTTACCGGCAATGCGCCCGTGACCCTCAAACACTTCAATTTTATTTTTCTTCATAAGAAAACGCAGGCCTTTTCGTTGATCGTCAACGATCTTATCTTTGCGTCCCATGATTTTTCCCCAAGAGTACTTTGGGCTGCCAGCTTCGAATCCAAGGTCATCCAGGTGTTTTAGTTTATCCCAAGTTTTTGCGCTTTCGAGCAGTGCTTTAGTCGGAATACATCCAACGTTTAAGCAGGTGCCACCCAGATGCGGAAATTTTTCAATAAGAGCTACTTTGAGGCCAAGCTGTGCGGCGCGGATAGCGCCAACGTATCCACCAGGTCCTGAACCAATGACAACGAGGTCAAATGAATGAGTCGACATAGTGAGGAAAGCTCCTTGTGACGTTTCAGATTTAAGTCAGAGAAATGTAATGGAAAATTAAAGTTCTTCCAAATGCCTTTTTATATTCTCATCTGCAGAGATTCGGTAAAATTCGGAAGCACTTGCTGAGATGGCCTATTGCTGTTTATACTGCGGCAATTATTTAAAATCGCAGGCTTTTGTCTGGATTGGTCGCAGGTAGCAGTTGATATGCCTAAAAATGAAACACCTGGGTTTGCCTGGTTTTGGGAAGGTTTAGATCAGTATCTAGACCAGATGGGTCTCAAACAGACTCAGCAGAGGCGGGTGATTGTTGAGCACTTCTTGGCTATTAATGCCCATGTGGATGCCGAAGAACTTCATAGGCGCGTAAAAGACGAGGGGCATGACTTTGGATTGGCCACCATTTATCGGACGCTCAATTTACTGACTGAGGCAGGGTTAGTGGAACAGAAGTCTTTTCAGGATGGGCGATCAGTTTTTGAGGTGGCGCACCCAGGAGCTCATCACGACCATCTGATCTGCACGGAGTGTGGCCAAGTGGTAGAGTTTGAGGATCATGAGATCGAGAGCTTGCAGGAAAAGATTGCTGCAAAATATGGAATGACTTTAAAGTCTCATAGGTTAGATTTGTTTGGACGTTGTCTAGAGTCCGCCGTTTGTTCTGATAGAAAAAAGCAGAGAATGTCTTAGCTGCTTCAAAAACATTAATTTCCATTATTCGATGGTGAATTTAAATCTTGCGGCACACGGTTCTTTTGTCGAAAAGACGGATCTGACATACGCCTAAAAAAGTCAGAATACTGCTTCCCGTGATCTTGGTAATATGAGGGATCGATTCTCATAGCCATATTGAGAAGGGCGAATACGATGCTCATGGCGACAAGGAATACCAGTAGAGCTCTTATAATAACCGGATCAACATAATCGCGGATGTTGAATGTTGGTTTGAATTGAGCGCTTTTATTGATCACAATGGGAGGAACTCCCGGCGAGTCACCGGGTATTTTGTTTGTCCTCACCGGATTGATGGTGTCACTTTGGATCGTGGTGCCAAACTGGTCTTTTGGTTGTGTAGGGGCTTCGGTAACTCCGTTGAATCCAACAGCTTGAGCTAACGGTAATTTTTCAACTTTCATCTGCTCTGCCAGCAGAGCGCCTTCGACAAACTGTTTTTGATAGTAATTTCCTGCCATCGCCAGCAAAACCTCGCTCAGCAAAGCTTGTTCGCTTGGCGTGACATCTGCGAGGTAGAAAGAGCCATGGTGGACAAACTGTGCCGGATGATGGGTCGAGGCCGTTTCGAAAATTTCTGTGATTTTGATGTAGGGGGCTCGGCCAAGAGACTTTCTTAGAATTGGAGCCTCAAGCCGAATCGAAGTGTAAAGAGATACCGAAAACGGTAGGGAAACTTTTCCAACTGCAGGATTCAGAGACGTGAGTCGAGCCTGCATCTGCAGCTCAATTTTACTCCATGCTTGGGACGGCAAAATGTGCATAATTTGATCGGCGGGGTTAAGAGGTGCAGGGGATAGCGGCAAGTTGTAATACCGATGGGCCTCTTCAATTATCTTTTTGGTGGGACCTGCTTCAAAGAAAATCTTGTGATGAGTAAAGATTCGTTTCAAGTCCTCTTGCTTAACCTTTGTGCCGTAAACGACAATGGTAACATTTGAGTGAATTTTGGATGCCATCATCTGGAAGTCTATTTCCTCAAAGGAATCAATTATTTTTTCATCTAGAAAAATAATTTGCGGGCTAAAATATGACAGCTCTTGGGAGATTGTGCTCCTTAGCAGTGCAACCTTAACTTCAAAATAATGTTTGTCGAGTTCTTTGGCGACGATTTGCCGGATATCCGATTTGGCAATGGCAACAAAGGCTCTATATCTTGATGACAGTCCCGGATGTGCTGCCATCTGGCGTCTGACGCTTAATTTAACCGCCTCAGCACTAGATTCTGGCACGCGCCATTTGCAGACTAACGCTTGGCTAAATCGGTACATAAGTTCATTGCGGTGAACGCTTTCCACAGTAAGACTGATGTGCGGTACCCCTAATGATTTACATATGTCACCGGAGATTTGGAAATTTGATCCGACCCCCTGGCCGCCGCGACACTCGATGCGCATGTGAGTTTCACTAATCCAAACCACGCGAGCTGGCACATACGCCATGGCCATCTGATTCATTGAGACCTCACAGAGAGGTCGACTTAGCTCAAGAGGTTTACTGGATGTTGCATGCTGAAATCTTTGTAGCCATTGCCCGTCGGGGAGGTCGAACGGTATTATGTCGCGAAAATTTTCTGCCGTTGCTGCCTTAGTTGCTGCAGGTGAATCACTCAAGGTCGATAGAATAAAACGGGTGCCGCTAAGTTCTGGATTTTGTACTAGTTTTTCGACAGACTTTATCACTGCAGCCTGATTAGTTCGATTTGCGTCAACTAACACGCAGGTTGGTCGGTTATCCGCCATGGTATCGAGCGCTTCCTGAGCAGTTCTCATGAACAAAACATTGAAGCCATGCTGTCCAAGCATCAGGGCCCGGGATTTGTGAGACTCAGAAGGCGATTCCGTCAGCCAAACTGTGCGCTTGCCTTTAGATGCCATTTGATACTCCCGCTATTGCTGATGCATAACTCATTGCTAAGGTAAGCTCCTGCTGTTCAGTGATGGTTTTCGGGGATTTTGGCTCTGTGCTTAAACCAATGAGCTTGGTGTTTGTCGATAAAACTATTCATTTATCTAATCAGATCAATTTTTTAGCAGCTCTTATGCGTGTCGTGTGAAAGGTGGGTTCTGGTGATTCTATGATAGAATAAAAAGACCATAGATTTTAGGGGAACTCATTATGATGATCGGAAATTTGGGAAGTCTGACACTTAAAACTCTAGCCTTGACGTTGATGATGTCATCCACATCATTTGCGTTGGACTGTAAGCAGGTGCGTCTGTTGACGCAGGCATATTTCAAAATGCACTTCACATACACTGAGTTTAACGATGAACTTAGCAAGCGTTCCCTAGATTTATTCCTTAGATCGTGGGATCCCGGTAAGTTGTATTTTCTCCAAAGTGACGTGGACCGTTTTGAGCGTGAGTACGCGACCAAAATTGACGACTCGATCAACAAAGCCGATTGTCGATTCATAGACGACATTGTCGGAGTTTACGGAAAGCGCTTTGACGAGACTCAGAAGGCAATCAACGACGCGGTAGCGGCAAACCATGATTTCACCGTGGATGAATATATGGAAGTTGATCGCAAGAAGCTACCGTGGGCGAAGACTCAGGAAGAAGTCGGTGATCGCTGGCGTAAAAGAGTGAAATTCCAGATCATGCAGCTGCGCGACACGATCACAGATGCCGCTAAGATAAAAGATAAAATGACAAAGCGAATGGACTTGATTCGTAAGCGTCACAAGGAGACCAGCAGTGACCAGGTCATGGGTATTTTCCTGAATTCATTCGCAAGCGCTCTTGATCCGCACAGTGATTACATGGGGCCCGACGAGCTTGAAGACTTTCGCATCAACACCCGCTTGTCACTAGAGGGTATTGGCGCAGTACTTCGCAGTGAAGACGGCTTTACAACGATTCAATCATTGGTCCCGGGTGGGGCGGCCTTTCAAAGTGGAAAAGTTAAGGTAGATGATAAGATCATCGCTGTTGCCCAAACAAAAGAGGCACCAGTTGATGTCATTGATATGGATCTTCGCGATGTGGTGAAGCTTATTCGTGGTAAGCAGGGAACTGAAGTAAAACTCACCCTGGTTCGCGAAGAAAAAGGATCAAATATCCAGCTTCAAGTGGTTTTGAAGCGTCAGAAAGTACAGTTAACGGACCGAGCTGCTAAGTCGAAAATGAAGGTGGTCCAATTAGGGGAGGGTTCCGACGTACGCGACATGAAAGTTGGCGTTATCACTTTACCTTCGTTCTACATGGACTTCGAAGGTCGTCAGAATAAACAAAAAGACTTTAAGAGCTCTTCGGTTGATATGCTTAGAGAAATCGAATCGCTGAAGAAGCAGGGTGTGGAAGCCGTCGTTGTGGATCTGCGAAACAATGGTGGTGGTTCTCTGGATGAGGCGATCAACGTGTCAGGTCTTTTCATTAAGACTGGACCAGTTGTTCAAATTCGAGGAAGTGACGGTAGCAGCTTTGTTCAAGAGGACAAAGACCCAGCCGTAGCTTGGGATGGACCGCTGGCAGTGATTATCAATCGCCAGTCGGCATCAGCTAGTGAAATTTTTGCTGGAGCCATTCAAGACCATGGTCGGGGCCTGATCGTTGGCGATACACATACATTTGGAAAAGGTACGGTTCAGAATCTTCATGATGTCAGTGAAAAGCTCGGGGCCATCAAGGTCACCATTTCAAAGTTTTATCGCCCATCCGGTTCAAGCACACAGCTACGTGGGGTTGAGTCGGATGTCGTCTTGCCTGATTTGATGGATCAGCTGGAGATGGGCGAGAAGTTCTATGACTATGCTCTGCCGTGGGAAAAAATCAAAGAGGCTGATTACAAAAATCTTGGTCTGGTGACACCTTTTGTGAAAAAACTTAAGGACGCCAGTGCTGCTCGTGTGGCTGTGGATCCTGGATTCAAAATTGTGGCAGAGGATATAAAGACCTATAAAGATGGCGAGCTTGAACGATCAAGAATTTCTTTGAAAGAAAAGTCTGCAAAAGAAAAAGCTGCAGAAAAAGAAAAGCTTGAAAAACGCAATGGCAGCAAAAAGAAGGATAAAGGTGAGGCTGTCGATGATGAGACTGAATTGGCCATTGTAGACGACTACACAATGCAAGAGGCTCTCAAAGTTACAGCTGATTTTGCTGCGCTAAAATCTGGTAAGAACCTTGTTAAGGTGACTATTCCTGAAGTCGTGAAGGCGCAAAAGCAGCGGCAAGCTCAGGAAAAGAAGGCGCTGAAGCCGAAATCTTGAAACCCTGAGATCAGTGTCAGTGGAAAAAGAAACCGCCCCCGTAAGGGCGGTTTTTTATTGGATGGAAATTTGTTTTTGGGCGTCTGATATCGAGCTCTTTGTAACCGTGATGCGGTCCTCCAAAAGATCGATACCTGTATCGCCCGAAGCCTTTGCCTTTTCAAGATCCGCTTCCGCTAGTTGAAGTGCTTTGGTCCATGATTCAATAGCCATGGAAAGTTTTCCCGCCTTTAAGGCTGCGGTTGCTAGTTCATTGAAGGCGTGTTCGCGGTCGTCAGCAATTTGAGTGGCTTTGATGAGCCAAGGAATAGCTCCAGCAGGATCTGTATTGGCAAGCATACGCCCATAAGCAAACTGGACTTCCAGAGCCTCAGGAAATTGTTCGGCTTTGAG
This sequence comes from Pseudobacteriovorax antillogorgiicola, assembly GCA_945897695.1. GTDB lineage: Bacteria > Bdellovibrionota_B > Oligoflexia > Oligoflexales > RGVZ01 > CAMDKS01. The sequence continues at coordinate 8,283 of CAMDGW010000074.1, forward strand.
GTGCAACCAGGCCATGCCGTCTGCTTGAGCGCCGAGCTCATTATAAAGAAGTTCGAGCTCATTTAAAGCAGCTCGGTGATTGGGGTTGACGTCAACGACCTTCTCGAGAAGTTGCCGCGCCTTGACCGGTGCTTTGTAGTCTAAGGTATAGACCATGGCCAGCTCCATCATCGCTTGGGTGTTGTTGGGCTCTCGGCGAACGATATCTTCAAGAATGGCAACCCCCTCTGCGATTGCTCCCTTGTCGATCAAAGCTTGTGCTTCTGCCATAAGTGGATCAACGCTTGAGCTGTCTTTTGGTGCTTGCGAGTTGGAGTTGTCCAGTCCCCCGGCTGAGTTCGATTTATCGCTAGCATTCGGAGGAAGTGTGCGTGTGGGTCTTTCGCGGGATGTGAATGCGAGCTCTTCGCTCGTGGTGTTCGAGCCGGTATTAGACTGAAGGACATGTTTGTACCAGGCCCATCCGGATGCAGTAACTGCGATAGGTATCAAGACTCTCTGGAGTGCTTTATTGCCTAGGAAATTAGCCAAAATAATGCCCCCATAAGACTTGAACTTTTTGCTTGGTATTTTCTGGGATTTTGCTGCGGTCAGTCATGATGGCGTGCTTGGCGGCATGAAGCAAAGCAGAAGACGATGTCTTTGGCATCATCGCGGAAACTCGTTTTATGATGTTATTTGCAAGGACAGAATTGGCTTTGACGACGGCGATAACCGCTTCCACAGAAACATCTTCTTCAGTTTCATGCCAGCAATCATAATCTGTCGCTAAAGCCAGCATTCCGTAACACATCTCTGCTTCACGGGCTAGCTTTGCCTCGGGGATTGCCGTCATGCCAATTACAGCCGGTGCAAGAGTTTTACGATAAAACTGACTCTCTGCGCGCGTGGAGAAAGCAGGCCCTTCCATACAAACATAGGTGCCACCATCATGGACGGTGGCTTTTTCTTGCTTGGCAGCATTCAGAATAATGTCCCGCATCTCGGGGCAAAAAGGATCGGCAAACATGACGTGGCCGACGATGCCCTCGCCAAAAAATGTGTTTTCGCGAAGTCCACGGGTGCGATCAAAAAGCTGATCTGGAACCACCATATCGCCTGGTTTAATAGACTCTTTCATGATGCCAACAGCGCTCACCGCAAGTACATGCGTGACGCCCAGTTGCTTAAGGGCGTGAATGTTGGCTCGATAATTGACCTCAGTGGGCGTAAAGCGATGCCCGCGACCATGGCGTGGCAAAAAGAATACTTTATGAGCCCCGATTTTTGCCTCAAGGACGCTATCGGATGGAGCGCCGTAAGGGGTGCTTAGGTGGTGCTCTTTTGTGTATTCAACGCCATCCATTTTGTAGACGCCACTGCCACCGATCACTCCGAGAATAACGGACTTTACGGGGTTTGAAGTGTGCTGGGTTTGCATGGTTTGACTCCCTAAGATTGTACGCATACAGCTGGTTAATGGAGGCACTTATCATGGGTAGGCGTAGCCCGCATCATCAGAAATCAAATATTTCCCGATATTGCCTAGCCTGGCGTAATGGCTTACTATTTTTATGAGTGCAAAGTCCCAAAATTACTTATGAACTTGGAGAGTTTCAATGGGAAATCTCGGTAGCAGATTATTCTTTAGCGTTCAATTTCTCGCCGCTGTTATCGGCTCTCAATATGCTGGTGTACCTGTCTTTGCAGAGGATGCCCAGGAGGTGTCGCCCCGAGACTCGACAGCAGCTCCGAAGGCGACAGGTAAGAAAGTTAAGGGCAATAACAAGTCAGTCAACGGAAACAAGACAACAGGATCAAAAGATAGCGCGGCGACTTCAGAGGAGTCCCCCCCATCGGAGGAGGTGGTGAAAAAGGCTATTAAGCCGAATTTCAAGAAGGTGGGGTTAGGCCTAACTGGAGGATTTGTCTATTTGGGTGGCGGGGGAGGACTCGAAGGCTGGTATTCACCATCAAAGAAACTGGATCTTAGTTTTCGTGCGGTTGGGGCCAGCAGCAAGATGGCGGCTAGTGGTGACGCGTACTATCTGGAAACCGCCCAAATAACCATGGTGCAGATTGCCGCAAATGCGCGCTATTTTTTTGGCAATAGCTTCTATGTGCTTGGAGGATTT
>CAMDGW010000075.1 GCA_945897695.1 Pseudobacteriovorax antillogorgiicola
CGATCGCTTTAACGTACATCGATTAACCAACAAAAAATAAGAACAGTTCATTCTAAGCAACAAACCAACTTATCTATTATCGGCTTCGTTTTACGATAATCAATTTATAAATTTGGAAATTTACAAAATTCATCAAGAATCATTGCAGATTTTCACAGTTTACTGATCTTACCAGATAGGTAAGATGATCAAACCGAAAATAAAGAACAAGGCGCTCGCGCAATAGCGAATAAAATTCATCGGCATTACTTTGATAAGTCTTTCGCCTCCGAAGACAGTCAGCGCGTTTGTCAGAAGCATTCCGAGGGTGCTGCCGATGGTTACCATTGTCACAGACTGATATTGGGCACCAAGTGCCACTGTGGCCAACTGAGTTTTGTCACCCATCTCTGCCAAGAAGAATACCACTAAAGTTGTCAAAAACGCGCCATACTTGTCGGGCCTATCCTGATTCTCACATTTATCTGGGATCAAAATCCAAAAACCAAAGATAAAAAACGCCGCTGCAAGAATATACTGAAGCCAAAGCTCAGGGACTAAACCGGCCAAAACTGCCCCAAACCAGGTTGCACCAAGATGGTTGGCGATGGTCGCCAAAAAAATAGCCATCATAATTGTCCATGGCCGCTTATAACGGAGTACAAGTAACAACCCAAGCAACTGAGTTTTATCACCCATTTCTGAAATGGCAACCATACCAAATGATTGCAATAACGCGCCCATGAAGGCCCTCCGACGGGAAAAGAAAACCCCGTATCTTTGATGTCGATACGGGGTTAGATACAAAATTTGAGCAACAGATTCTACTCTTAATTAGCGATTATAGGCGCCGTAGCGAATCGGGCGAACGGCCTGATTACCCTCCACCGTGACCTTGCCGACGATATAGTCATCGCGATCAGATCTATTGTCACCGTCTTGCCCCCAGCCCGAGGTTAAGAGAACTGAGTAGGCGCCTTTTTTGAGCGTCACAGGCGTACCAGCTATGGTCGTAGCACTCAGGGGAATATACTGCCCTTGAAGACGAGAACTTAAAGCGTAAATTTCAAACGTATTGGTCTGATAATCCAGGCCGCAGATTTTAGCGACGTTAATGTTTACTGAAGTATTGTCATTGAGCACTTCAAACTGAAAGAAATAAGCATTGCCATTTAGGGGAAGCTGGGAAACTTCTTCTTTGCACGAGGTGTTTTCAAAGCGGCCATCGCCAATGTGAAAAACTTTATCCTGGCCGTAAACGATGGTATTCGGACTCGGCTGACTTATTTGATCGTTAGGACCGGTTTGGGTGTTCTGACCGTTCGTCGGAATTTGACCATTGGTGTTTTGACCACCTGGATTCTGACCATTGGTGTTTTGACCACTTGGATTCTGGCCATTGGTGTTTTGACCACTTGGGCTTTGGCCAGCAGTAACTGTTTCTTTACGCTTTGCGCTGCCGCCACCAAAAAAGCTGGCGTTACCACACGCTACCGATATCAACATGGATACGACGGTGGCCATTAGAAGATTTCGATTCAACATAATAAAGCTCCAGATCAACAGGTTTCAGCAACAACATCAACATAGGCGCTAGGAGGTACATGAGCCCCAAACGATGGCACTCCGCTGCCAAGTCAGCAGCTTCTGTGCCACAGCGTCTTCCACCTGTTATCAGGGGTTTAGAGCAAAAAAAGGATCAATTGCTGTTAGAAATTTTGACAGTTTGTATGGTAATAGTTCATTGAAACCCTTGTTAATCAAGCAAATATTTCGGACTCTACTCCCCATGCACATACCTTTAGTTCTAAAAAATAGCCATTTCGTAGTCGTCAATAAGCCGGCCGGCACTCTCAGCGTTCCCTCTCGTATGGGTAAAGCTGACCCGCGACCAGTTGCAGGCATGCTGCTTCAGGAACAAATTGGACAACGACTTTTCCCCATTCACCGCCTGGATGAAGAAGTCTCCGGTATTTTGATGTTTGCTCTGACAGAGGCGGCTCACAAGGTTGCAAATCGATGGTTTGAACTTCATGAAATAGTAAAGACTTATGAAGCAAAATCTCTCACACCAAAAGACGAGATCATTTCTCCATCACCTGAAGCAATTCTTTGGGAATGCCAACTTATGAGGGGCAAGAAAAGAGCCTATGAGGCCAAGTATGGAAAAAAATCCCTTACCAAAGCCAAACTAATCATATGCCAAAATGACACCTCTATTTGGCATCTTCAGCCATTGACCGGAAGGTCCCATCAACTAAGATATGAAATGGCAAAACATGGATTTCCGATTGATGGCGATACTTTGTACGGATCAAATCGACCCGGCCCAACTTCGGGTGGTATTTGCCTGCGGGCCGTGAAGCTTGATTTCACTCAGGCAAGTGGCTACAAAGATTTTGAACTTCCGGCGTCGATCAGCCTGGAGTCACTTGCACCAGTTAGTCATTTTTAGCGGTCTATCAGTGACTGCGAAGCGACATGTCAACCTCAAAAGACCGAGAGCCAATCGGCTGCAATGGCCTTGAACTCTGACCATGAGCAGCACGGAAGGCTACGACTTGTTCTGCCGACATTTCGATAGCATTGGTAAAGACAAACCAGGATACGCCTTCGGTACATGGAGGGTTTGTAAGAGAGCCCTGATAGCGGAAATGCTGAACATTATTTGGTACTAGTTTGCGTGGATTAAAACTGCCGATCTTCGTTGGCGACTGCGCTGCTACTTGGATGTGCGGAAGGATGTCTTCGACCTCTGGAAGAGGAGAACCAATTTCGACAAAAACTCCAAAAATAGCTATTTTACCGGATGAGCTTTCATGGATGAACTGAACTTCCATGGGAAAAGTCAGACCACTCAACTGGTGCTCACTGGGACTGTGAAACAACATTCGCTTCAAAACAAAATCTTCACCGTGCAACACAGTCCGACTACCCCCAGTTAATGAAAGTTCTGTCAGGGGACCTTGATTGCCAACACCCGTAACTTCAGGAACCCAATTCAAGCGAAGATTTTCAACTGATGCTACAGCTCTCCTCGGAATATCTATAGGCGACTGAAATTTTCCGTTACCGCACGCGACGTTGTCGCGGCTCAATGCAGACCAATTGGCGGGACCGCTTGCACCTTCATAGGACCAAGAATAATTCGAGTTCTGCGCAGGCGGCGCAGAGAGAGCGGATGTTGCTTTGGCCGAAAATTTAAATGGCCACACCGTCTGCCCATCATTTTTATTAGCTGCTGTCCGCATATCATCAGGAATACTTACATAATCGGGATCAAGGTGAAGTAGCCAATCATTTGAAAAGCGCCACACTACAACAGCGAGTGAAAGGATGGACAACGCACCGAAAAAAGCGCCAAAGTAGCTCCCCAAGCGGCTATGAAACGTTATTGGTGTGCGCTTTATCATCGATTCCCCCGCAGAGCGGATGGGCCAAAAAGTCTGGCCTCCACCGCGAAATCACAATGATTTCGGCAAACAAGGATTTTGCTTTAGACCAAAACCTTTATAGGCCTAGATTTACGGGGAAAATTCCTTTAATTTATAGCTGCCCCAGATGATCTAACCCCATGATTCGAGATACCAAATGCCGAACTTATCCACGATCACCCCTATGACCATTCTTCAATTGTTCCTCGTGCTTCGTTTTGTACAGCACATTATTGAAACGTGGCTTGCTCGCAAAAACAAAGACTGGTGGAGCGACAAGAATCGGCAGGCAGATGCCTCGCAGTCCCTTGGCATCTCTGCCGCGGATATGGAAAAGACTGCTAAGTATTCAAAAGCGCGTTACGGACTATCACGCGTTCACGCAGTGACAGATATTATTGTTTCAACCTTTTTCATCGGATTCGGCGGGCTTGGCTACACGGAAAGCATAGCATCCAGATTAACCTCAGCAGTTAACGGAGGAGCTATTACCCAGGGCCTTTTATTTATTGGTCTTCTCACTTTCATGAGTCAGGTAGTAAATCTGCCGTTTAGTATTTATAGCACTTTTGTCATCGAAGAAAAATTTGGCTATAACAAACAAACGCCGACAGGTTTTATCTCTGACCTCATTAAAGGCACCGTAATTGGAATTATTTTTGGCGCCGCCATTCTCACTCTTATCCTCTGGATCATGGAGAGCATGGGTGATCTTTGGTGGTTTTATGCCTGGGCAGCAGTTTCTATTTTTAGCCTATTCACGGCGTGGATTTATCCAACACTGCTTGCACCGATTTTCAATAAATTCACTCCACTTGGAGATGGAGAATTGAAAGAAGAAATAAATCAGCTCGCAGGTAAAATTGGATTTAAAACAGACGGGCTTTTTGTTATGGACGCATCCAAACGCTCGGGACACGGCAATGCTTACTTTACAGGAGTCTTTGGCAAAAAAAGAATTGTCCTCTTTGATACGCTGATAAACAGCATGTCTACTCAGGAAGTTGTGGCCGTTCTAGCTCACGAACTTGGGCACTTCAAACTCCATCACGTAAGAACCGGAATGATTCGCGGACTGATCCTTTCGCTTTTGATCTTTGCAGGCATCGGCGCCATGCTACCTAATACAAACTTTTACGAGGCATTCCATCTATCCTCGGTCAGCAATTACGGTGGGCTTGTTGTGTTCTCACTATGGTTTGGACTCCTTGAATTTTACCTGCAACCAATTCACACCTGGTTTTCACGCAAGAATGAATTCGCAGCTGACAACTTTGCAAAATCCACTTTAGGCAATGGAAAGATGCTTTCAGACGCGCTTAAAAAACTGAGAGAAAAAAGTAGCGTTATGCCTATAGTCCACCCACTATATTCTGCGATGTATTACAGCCACCCCCCGATGCTTGAACGCATTGCTGCACTGCAGGCCGATGGCTAAGCCACTAGTCAATTGATTCTTTAGCGGACTGATAAAACAGCCTTATTTTGTCAGGAGATACCGGCAGATGCGTCTGACCAGAGAGCATTTGCACGCGTAAACGTGTTAAAATCGTTAGGCACGAAGCATCTTTTCTAAATTCGGTCCCACTTCTGAAAGGAAACCAGGTCATGTCAGCACTGAATCACAAGCTGAGGGCAGTAGGAGTTATCTTGGCAGCTGCTGCTGCGTCCGGACAATTACAGGCTGAAACTGTAACCGTCGGCGCTTATGCCGTGGCAAATCACTCCAGCTGCGGAGCGGGCAACATCCCTGGTACGATTCAAGAGATGAATCGCTTTTTTGCCAGTCCTGACATGCCAGCTGACATGCAGAAAAATTTCTATTGGAAGGACACTCGAGTCCGGCAAAACGAATGGACTAAGGATGGCGACTACCGGTCCTCGACGGAGGCTGCCAGCGGATTTGACGGGTCGGATGCAAGCCTTTTAACTTACATTGCAAGTCACGGCGTTACCAGCAGCGGCGTCTATAAGGCGCTCGCAGGATCAAAAAATGCAGGGGGATGCTACATCCCAACGACCAGTCTTGAGCTTGGAAACCATGCAAGCCGCTATACGATTCTTTCAACATGCCAGGGTCTAAAAATCGGAACTGGCGACTACCCAGAAGCCGCCGGTGAAAACCCGTCAAAAACTTGGAAAAATGCCGCCAAGGGACTCAACTGTATTTTTGGTTACTCAAACAACATGGCCGATGCAGATCAGTATGGCGAGTACCTTCTTGCCAACATCAAAGATGGCACAACGCCCCTATCAAAAGCTTTTATGGATGCTTCGGAATCTGTATCCGCAGACAATATTCCTGCCGTTCTTTGCTTTGGCGCTAGCGAGCAAGAGGCCGCTGATTATATCGCCGACAACAAGACATTTGAGTCTCAGGCACGTCCGCACGCCACGTCTGCCTGGGTTTACCGAATGTCTAACGCCGCCTCTGGCGCGCGCGCCGTAAAATCTTCGATCCCGGCAGCTCTCAAACTCCTACCCATGAAACTGAACGTTGATAAGATTTCGAAAGCATTCGTTGGTGGCGGAGCTACAAAATCTATTTCTGGCAAAATCATCACCCATACCTCAAATACTGGAACAGCATCCTATAATGAAAGAACCGGAACGCTGACCATCAAAAACTTTTTGGTGAACGATATCCGCAGTGAATCAGTTCCCTCTTTAGAGGAATCACAAAAAATCGCAACTCACGCCCTCAAGATCAGCGGTCTACTCAAAATCGACAGCTCTTTATCACTATCTACGATTGCCGAGGATATTCAGGGCGGAGAAAAAGGTGTCAGCAAAGCTATTTCGCGCAAGTTTACTTTCAAGCAAAATCTTGCCGGTGCAACTTCCCTTTCCCAGCAGGGCTCAGTTGACGTCACTGTGGGCGCCGGCGGCGCTGTCACAGAAATCAAGGCTGCATTGGTGAAAATAGATCCTGTGTTCACACCTTCAAAGCGTCCAACTGACTTGGCAACTCGCGAGTTGGAGCTAGAGACAAGCGCTCTTGACTACGTAGCGATGAAAGCTCCAGGCGCAAATTACCGGATCGTAAAAAAGAGAATTGGTTATGACGCGGGAAGTTTCATGAAAAGAAATCAAATTTCACCTGCCGTCATAGAGGTCACCGTAGAAGCTTACCAGGGTGAATTCAAACGTCTTTATGTTGAAAAAATTGCATTATAATTTGGTAACAACCAAAACCCCCGGGAAGAGCGATCTTCCCGGGGGTTTTGCATTGCATCGTCAGCGCACCGTGGCGAGCCAAACGTATTTTATAACAAGAACTACAAGAATCCCGTACATGATAGGATGAACCTTTCGGGCGCGTTGAGACATCACAGAAACAAGCACAAATGAGAGAATCCCCAGAGATATCCCGTTTGCAATACTGAATGTCAAAGGCATTCCAATCATGGTGACGAAAGCTGGTATCGATTCATTTAGGTCCTTCCAGTCGATCCGTGCTACTGGCTCCATCAGCATAGCACCCAAAATAATCAACGCAGGCGCTGTTGCCGCTGCAGGAACAGCCGAAGCCAACGGCCAAAAAAACAATGAGATAAGGAACAGTAAGCCAGTTACGACCGCTACCAGCCCTGTGCGTCCTCCATCTTCAATTCCTGCGGCTGACTCCATATAAACGGTCGTCGTTGACGTTCCAATTATGGCTCCTAAAGTTGTCGCCGTGGCATCAGCAGCAAAAGCTTGACTGGCGCGTGGAATTCGTCCCTCTTGATCCGTAAATTTCGCCACCTCAGACAGACCTATCAATGTGCCTGCAGTGTCAAAAAAAGCGACAAATAGAAACGTAAAAACAACTCCGACGACGCTAATATCCAAGGCTCCACGCAGATTAAACGCGCCGAATAGATCTCTTGGCCACACAGGAAGGCTAACGAGACCATTTTCAAAACCTGTGAACGGCTTGTCCGAATAAACTGGAAGACCAAATGACACTGCCAGAAAGGATACGACACATATCCCAATTAAAATTGCACCCGGGACTTTCCGAACAAGCAGAGAACCCGTGAGAATCAACCCGCCAATTGCCAGTAACGGAGCAGGAGACGTCAGATTTCCAAGGCCAATCATGGTGGACGGATTGCTTGTTATCAAACCACCCGATTGAAATCCAATCATCGCTAAAAACATTCCGATACCGGCACCGATTGCCCTTTTTATGGATAGTGGAATAGCGTTGATAATGGCTTCACGAAGACCACTCACCGTTAGAATCAAGAAAACGACTCCGCTGACAAAGACTGCGCCAAGAGCAGTCTGCCAGGCAAGGCCCTGCCCCAATACCGCCGTGTAGGTAAAGTAGGCGTTTAGGCCCATTCCCGGCGCCAAGGCGATCGGAAGACCTGCGAATAGGCCCATCAAAATGGAACCAAGTGCGGCCGAAATCGCAGTTGCCGAAACTAGCTGCGCTGAGACATCGGATACGCCTGGTATGATTATGGCCGGAGAAAGGATTTGGGGATTCACCACGAGGATGTAGGCCATCGCCAGAAATGTCGTTAAACCAGCTCGGATCTCGCGAGAAATCGTTGTTTTCGCCTCACTGATACCGAACCATTTACTGATGATTGAAGTCACAAGCACCTCCTTTGCAACATCTTGCAGGATGTTTGGGCTTTCCTACAGAAAAAAAACATGCCATACTTTTATATGGTACCCCTTTGAAGACCCTTTGGGAGACGACACCGATGGATAAACTAACACAAACCCAGCTGAAGGCCTTGACGTTCATACGGTCTGCTATGGAGTCTACAGGCAGTGCGCCGACACTCCGAGAAATTTGTCAGTTTATGGGCTACTCGGCTGTGGGCAGTGCTCAGGATTTGATCTCCGCTTTACGGCGCAAAGGTTTTTTAGAGGAACCTTCTAGGCAGGCCGCTCGCTTTATTGTTCCTACCGTGGCTGGCCGAGACATTGTACCGACAAATGAAAGAGAAGATGACGATCCTTTTACTTTAATTCTTCCATGCCTTGGGGCAGTGCCTGCCGGCAATCCCATCGAAGCAATCGAAGACCGTATTGGGACACTGAGAATGTCAACGAGCATGCTCCCTAAACCAACACCTCCGCGAGCGTCTCTATTTGCCCTGAAAGCAAAAGGAGAAAGTATGATTGGGGCTGGTATTATGGATGGCGACTGGTTAGTTGTTGCGAGTCAGCAGACGGCGCCTGCAAGCTCCATTGTCGTCGCCCGATTGGAAGGTGAAGCCACTGTAAAGCGTCTAATGAAAGACCGAACTCGGGGGTGGTTCCTGAAACCTGAAAACCCGACTTTTAAACCTGTTTATGCTGAAGATCGCTCGTTTGAAATCATCGGAAAAGTCGTTGCACTTCAGCGTAGCTTTTAACCCTCTGGAGATGTGACTTGATTCGTGTCCTCGCGTTATTAATTGTTTTTACGATCCCATCAGCCGTCATTGCCGCACAACTTGAATTCAAAATGAAAGGCAACCTTCGGCAAAGCATCGCTATCCCGAGTGAAAAGAATTCCAGGTCTGTCATCATCCTCGAACCACACATGGACCAACTTGTGGCCTATGTCGGTAAGCCTTTTAATGAAATGATGGATAATGCCCTCGGCCAAGATTGGCGCAAAGGGGAAGAGATACTCTTTACCTGCCTAGACGGATATCAGTCTTCAATCCCAGTGAAGAAGTTTCAGCGCTTCAAAGCATGGATTGTTTGGAATAGAAAAGACGGAAAACCGTTTGAGATCACAAATAAGCTGCAGAATAACGAGAAGGTTTCACTTCATCCCACCTATCTTGTTTGGGAGAACCAAAAAGAAAAAGAACTTCTTGAGGGGGGAGCCAATGATTTCCCTTACCAGGTGGCGAGCATTGATGTCATTTCATTTAAGGACCGGTTTCCAAAATTAGCACCACCTGCTGGCAGCAACCAAAAGGTTCAAGAGGGGTTTCTTCACTTCCGTAAGTATTGCATGAACTGTCATGCCATTGACGGAGAGGGCGGGCAGAAGGCTCCAGATCTTAAACTTCTAAATCCTATGGTACGACTGACGAAATCCGAGCTTCGTCAATGGTTACTTTCCCCTCAGACCGTTAGGCCACAAACCTTAATGCCACCAATCGCCCCGAAGCTACCAAGCCGAGAGAAAGTAGCAGACCTGGTCATCGAATACCTAGAAAGCGTTCTTGCAAAGAAATAACATTCCCCCCGCATGCCACCTAAAGATCTCACACAGTGTGAAGCTTTTAGGAGTCAGAATCGCAAAATCCGCCGCACATACAGCTGTAATCATCTGAAATCAATGATGCTTCTTTCCCCTTTACATGGAGAAAGACCTTGAGTATTTTCCGCGCAGCTTAATCAAATCTAGGAAAAACATAATGATCAAAAATTCAAACATTGTTGCCATCATTCTATCTTCGTTGAGCCTTTTAGCTTGCGAGCGAAATACTGGGAATCACAACTCATTAAAGACCGTAGACATCCCCCAAACCCCGGTAAAAAGTCAGGGATATGTTGGGTTTTGCTGGTCTTACGCATCTATCGGATTGATTGAAAGCATCATCTTGAAGAAAACCGGTGCGCAGGTTGACCTCAGCGAAGAAAGTCTTGGCTTTTATCGAATGGCGGAAGAGCTATATGCACTCTCCGAAAAATTTGAGGCTGTAGAGGTTGCCGACGCAGACCTTGTAAAAAAGAAAGTATTTGAAGACCTGGAAGGCTGGGACGTTACATTCAATCCGGCTTACCACCCCGAGATGCCGGTTAGAAATGCACTGCAATTGATTCGCGATCACGGAATTGTTCCGGAGAGCGTTTGGTCCTACAAGTTCGCAAACGGAGATCAAGAAGCCGCTTTGCTCCAGCATATTTACGCAGGTTTCGCGTCGCTGATGAATACCCACGGTCGCTCAAAGGTAACTTGGGATATGATTCTTGACCTCCTTGC
>CAMDGW010000076.1 GCA_945897695.1 Pseudobacteriovorax antillogorgiicola
CTCCACATCATCAATGAAACCCATGTCAAACATACGATCAGCTTCATCACAGATGAAAATCTTCACCTGGGACAAGTCCACCATCTTGCGCTGAAAGAAGTCTTTCAGGCGTCCAGGGGTGGCCACAATCATACGAGGCCCATCTTTGAATGCTGTGGCCTGTTTCTCAACCTCAACCCCACCAAATACCGGCACAGATATGATGCCTAAGGGCGCAAGGACACGCTTTGCATCATCATCAATCTGCATAGTAAGTTCGCGAGTTGGAGTGAGGACTAAAACTTCAGGCACCGCCACATCGCTTCGCTTACGCTCCGGCGGTTCTGCGCTGTATAACCGTTCCGCAACTGTTATAACAAACACACCGGTCTTCCCCGTACCCGTCTGAGCAAAACCTGCCACATCACGACCTTTGGTCGTCAAAGGTAAACACATTCCCTGAACGGGGGTTGGAGCTGTCCAACCAATGTTATGCACCACTTTAATGACAGCTTCTGAGACGCCCGCCTCTTCAAAACTAGCCACCTGCAGAGTCGGCTCCAAAGTAGTTAGAGGACTTATGTCCAGGTCTTCACCACCAACCAAATCAACTTTAACATCATGATTTTCTAAACTCATTTTGCACTTCTTTCATTTCAGACATCATTGTAATGACACCGGTTTTGTTATGCCCCTGCGGTGTCCCCTCAAAAAATCCGGCAACTTGCCGATATACCCCACATAATCAGCCTGAATCATGGATCATGGGAGGTAGCCACGTGGACGATCAAATCGCCAGCACGATGGACGCTGCAACCGAGTCAAATCAAGAATCTGCTCCAGCATCAGAAGAAGCTGCTGTTTCAGATGAAGTTACCGTCTCTAGCAGCTCAGACGAGGCATCGGTAGATGCTACTAAGTCTGGTCCTGCCAATCCGGTTTCGGACGCGCCGCCAGAGGATAGCGGAGAACCTGAAACAAAGAAAGCAGAAGACGCTGCAGATTTGCGCTGGAAGGATGCACTCCTAAATTTCCACGACAAGCTAAATGGGGTCCTGGCAGCTAAAGAGAATATGAAGCTTGTGGCCGTCGAGCAAAAGGTTCATCCGGCCTATGTCCTTAACTGGAAAATTCAATCGAATCGACATTTTCAGCTCGTTGTAGCCATGCGCCGGCGTCTCAAGAATGGCAAGGTTGGCGGCAAGACCGTGGCCTAAAATCTCACTCAATTGACGCTAAACCCCTCAAAAAACTAGATTTTATACCTCAGTCATGGCACCATATGGTCTGAATCTTTTGACCGTCCAACTCAGAATTCAACCTCTAAGGAGCTTGGTTTGATGAGACTTGACCGTATGTTTTTTTCAGCATTGTTCTCTGTAACCTTGTTAATGGCTTCGGGATGTATAACCCCCCAGCAAAAACGCCAGATGGACGATGATATCTATCGTTTGCAGACCAAGGTACTCGAACTCGAGACTTCATTAAGCCACGCTAAAAATAGTGATCAGAAAGTAGGCGAGGTCAATAACAAAACGATCGCCTCCACGTCTTCCGATGTCGAAAGACTGGGCCTTGAAGTCAAGCGCATGAAGGGCGACATCGATGCTTTAAGAGTCGGCGTACAGACCGGACAAATGCCAGGAGAAGAGGGCCCTCAGGACGGATCCATTGGCTCTCAACTAGCCGAGATTAAGTCTAGGCTTGAAGCCGTCGAAAACCAGCAGAAAGAAATCATAAGCTCCCTGGATAAAGGCAGCTCCTCGGCCAAAAAAACTGCTGAAAAGAAGTCTCAGGGGTCAACTGCCGCCGACTTTGACAGTTTGAAAACTGCGTTCGACCGCAAACATTTCCGAGAAGTTGCGGAAGATGCTCCGAATGTGCTTAAGAAGGCAAAGGGTCGCGAACGCGAACAAGCTTTGATGATGTATGGCGAAAGCCTGATGAGACTTCAGCGCCCCAAAGAAGCAGCCCTCCAATTTAATGAGCTGGTAGAGTTAAAACCAGGTGATAAGCAATTGGCAGTTGCTAAACTTAGACTTGGTGATGCATTTAAGTCTATGGGTGACAAAGACACCTCCCAGTTATTCTATGAGGAGGTCGCAACTAAGTATGCTGGCACCCCTGAAGGCGACAAAGCCAAGAAAGCTCTCAAGTCAAAAAAGTAATAGCCCGGAGTCCGGGTGGAACCAGAAATGCTAGTACTCGGGGTGGAATCAAGTTGTGATGAAACGGCGCTTGCCCTGGTGAGGGACGGCCGCGAGGTCTTGAGTTCACTCATCGCCTCCCAGACCGACATTCATGCCAAGTGGGGGGGAGTGATTCCCGAAATTGCTGCACGTGAGCACTTAACTGCTATTTTTGAAATTTATGAGCAGCTGCTTTCCGATGCAGAAATATCTCCAGACGAGATCGACGCCATTGGAGCCACCCAGGGCCCAGGTTTAATCGGCTGTTTATTGGTGGGTGCATCTTTTGCCAAAGGACTTTCACAGTCTCTTGGTAAACCCTTGATTCCAGTAAATCACGTCCACGCTCACGTCCACGGCGCACTGCTTGGTATTAACGAAGACTTTCAAAATATTTTCCCCACGCTCTCACTTGTAGTCAGTGGTGGCCATACAAACCTTTACTATATGAAGGATCCTACAAACTTTGAACTTCTGGCTCACACCATGGACGACGCCTGCGGTGAATCATTTGACAAAGTTGGTAAAATGCTTGGCCTTCCATATCCGGGAGGGCCACATGTTGAAAAGCTTGCTAGCCAGGGTTCCCCCGGAGTCGTCCCAATGCCGCGAATGGTTGAGCGTAAGAGTAATTTGTCTTTTTCCTATTCCGGACTCAAAACTGCAGTTTCTCATGTCATCAACAGATCAGGTCCCGAACAGAAATCCCACGCAGATATTGCTCATGCCTTTCAGGAAGAAGCCCTAGGACAAATCGTTCGTAAGCTCACATCTGCCATGAGCATTCGCCCAAGCGTCAAAAGTATTATTGTTGCCGGTGGCGTGGCTGCTAACTCACGTTTTCGTGAATTAATGGCTTCATCATTTAAACTACCTGTATGGTTTCCACCCCTAAAATATTGTTCAGATAATGGCGCTATGATCGCCGCCATGGCATACTATGAGCAGCGCGAGGGAAAGGGTGGCCGCGCTGTCGAGTGGGATGTTTTTTCAAGATATCCATTCGAAGAATACCTAGCAAAAGATCTATCCCCCTAAAGCTTGAGGAACGACCATGCGCCGCGGATATGGTGATCTTAATAAGGATTCATTTAAATCCTCTCAGAAGATCACCCAAAAAAAGAGCCTAGGTCAGGTATTCCTGAATACGGACTGGCCTGTAAACCGCGTCGTTGAGCAGGCCTTAGATCTCGGCATGAAACGTGTCATCGAAATTGGTCCAGGAAATGGCATTTTAACAGAGGCTCTCTCTAATGCTGGCATAAAAGTAACAGCCATCGAAAAAGACGACCGGTTTGCCGCACGCATGAAGGACTTGATCAATAATGGCGAAATAAAAAATGTCGAAGTCATTAATGAAGATATCCTTCAATTCAACCTGGACGCTTGGGTTGCCAACGACCCCAAAACTCCCGCCGGAGTCGTGGGCAACATCCCTTACAACATCTCAACCCCGATACTCATGTGGCTTTTACCGCATTTAACATCCGTAAATGGCTCAATTTTTATGGTCCAACTTGAGTTCGCCCAGCGTGTGGTTGCCCCACCCGACAATAAGGACTACGGAAGTCTCAGCGTCTACTGTCAGCTCAGAGCCCACTGTGATTTCAACTTCCGGGTTGAGAAAACTTGCTTTACGCCAGTTCCCAAAGTAGACAGCGCCGTTATCACACTTCGGCCGCGTCATGATGAACCTGCGGCTGGCAAACTGATGCAATACACGGAAACCATTTGTCGTATTGCCTTTACACAGCGGCGCAAGAAACTGCGAAATGCCGTTCGCCCATTTATGAGAGGTCGCCCTGAAGAAGAGTGTCCTATTGACCTGAATCGAAGGGCGGAGACTTTGACACCAGATGACTTTGTACGACTAGCCGCATTTTTATTTACTGACAAAATCTGATATTCTACTTCATGAGTTCCACCAATTTTGGAGTGCCTTACTCATGAAGTTAACTTTTGTCACTGCGGCTATTTTTTTAATGTCGGGTTTTGGGTTTGCCAACAACGATGCCGACATCGGCTCCACCGAGCAAAATCACGATCTCATTCAAGAGTATTTTGATAGTACCCTCGAAAATAACGAAGAGGCCTCTAACAACACCGATAAAGACGACAATCGATTTAACCGCATTGCAGAGTCGACTGATGGCGCCACGGCGACTGATGCTTCAGGTGAAGCAACTTCGTCGACAGAAGTAGCGCCTGCAGATGATGGAAGCAAACCAAAGAAGGTCTCAAAAAAGAAAAAAAAGAAGAAACCCAGTGAGGGAGAAGGTTCCGCAGGCGCTGGCTCAGGACATGGTACACAGGAGTCTGGAGCACCCTATAGTGCCAACGTGGATCTTGGGCTGACTTATTCTTCGAAAAGTTCCACGCGCAAATATTCTGATACGCCACTCAAAGACACATCAACAAAGCTTGAGTTAACTCTCAAGTATCTATTTATTTTAGCTAAGATGGAAATTGGTCCAATGATCGCGTATAAAAGCGAAAACTCCAAAATCCCAAATAGTAGCTCCTCATCAACTACGAAAACTGCCTCTACAATTGGATTCGGTGGTGCTTTCTATTTTAATCTTGGCAATATTCACCAGGATAAATTCATACCTTATGCTGGGCTTAAGCTCTTAAAACTTTCCACCAACTCTACAAGTAAGACCGATAGCTCAACAGAAACCAAATCGTCATCCACATCTTTAGATGCAGGAGTTGAGCTTGGTAGCAAATATTTTATGGGTGGTCATGTGGCGTTAAAACCATTTCTTAGTTTTGACATGACTCTAAGCGGCGAGGACAAGGATGATTCCAGCGGATCGGAACTCGTAGCCAGCGTTAGTGGTAGTAAGCTATCTTTGGGTCTCGGATTAGCAACTTACTTCTAAGGTGCCTCTTAAATTATTTCTTGCCTGCAAATTGGATATACATCCCGTCGATAAAATACTCTGGGGCGCTAGCGACTGAGACACTATTTTTCGGAGCGCCCTTCCAATTGAATTTATAAAAGTTTCTACGTCCGATGACCCGGAATTCCTCAAGCGTGATTTCTTCTCCCTCACTCGCACTTCCTACACTTGATGGCGTCTCGGATTCACCAAAATAGACCACCGGAATATCCTGACTTTTATTATTTGATCCAGCTGCTTTGGCTGTTAATTTCCAGATATACTTCTCAGGGCTTTCTGGAACCTCAAAGGCTGGCACATAACGCTCAGGTCCTGACGCCGTGCGCTTTGCTGACTGCGGATATGTGTACTTGGTTTTCATGCCTGCCATGGGGGAAGACTTCCCAGGACCATAGCTTGAATTTTGGGAAAAGGCTTCCTGTGTAAATCCAGCTAACAGTAGAACCAAAATTAAATATTGCGCTTTCATCGTTACCTCAGTCAATGGTGACGAGATAACTGTCGGATAAAGATAAAGACTGCTTAAGTGGGAAAAAATTACCGAGCTGCGTCAACGCGGATAACGATTCAGCCTAGGACGACGTCTTTCACGTCAGGTAACTTTTCTTTGAAGATCGGGACAATTCCATTAAATAATGTGATGTGACTTGATGGACAGCCAGAACAGCCGCCAAAGAGGCGAATGGTTACCACACCATCTTCAACGTCAATAAGCTCGCAGCTACCCGCATGGAACGCCAGCTGGGGATTGATGTCTTTTTCGATGATTTCTTTGATTTGCTCGATCATGGCCCGACTCCTGACTGCTTTTTAGGCTTTCGGAATGAAATCTAATTCAATTTAATAAAATGTCAATATCCTTTAAAATCAAGATATTAACCCGAGTTTCGATGAGAATTTAGAGATTTTTCCATTTATTTCAATTAGTTCCGGAGATTTTGAGAGCCCGAACTAAACAAATAACACATAAAATAAAACCGATAGCCACGAGGTAAAGCCAAAATCGGTTCTTGTTAACGGCACTTTGATCATGTCCCAACCAAAAGGCCCTTGTGAATATCTTGGGGATATTCTGGCCGGAATAAGAGGTAGGGGCGATTTTCTTCATAGAGCAAATAAAAGCCTGTCGATCATCAAGGCGCCAAAAACACCAAAAAGATAAAGACATGAGTAGTGAAATAGCGGCATCGTGAGTTTTGGGTCACGAGTGATCATCAAACGCCACGCCATCCAAACAAAATAAAGAGTAAATGCCATAGCGATCGTCAAGTACAGGTAACCTGCAGCCCCAAACACCGTTAACGACGCTACCACTGGAATTAAGCTAAACGCGTACCAAAACATCTGGCGTCTGGTTTTGTCTTCTCCATGAATAACCGGCATCATAGGGATTCCCACCGCTGCATAATCATCTTTGTATTTCAGTGCGAGAGCCCAAAAATGTGGCGGAGTCCAAAGAAATATAACTAAAAACAACATCCAAGCAGGCCAGCCAAGTGACGGGTCAACGGAGGCCCAACCGATCAGCGGACCGACAGCACCGGCAGCACCACCGATTACAATATTCTGAACGGTACGACGCTTCAGATACATCGTATAAAAAAGCACATAAAATGCATTGGCAAGCACTGCAATAACCGCAGCGGCCACAGTTGTCCAAAAGGCAAGAACGACAACAGATGCTAAACCCAGAGCAGCACCGAAACTTATGGCCGTCATTGTATCAACGCGTCCACTGGCAATAGGCCGACGACTAGTTCTGACCATGTGACGATCAATATCGGCATCAACCAAATGATTAAAGACAGCTGCTGACGACGAAGCCAACCAGGTACCTATCAGGCTAGCAAGTACCAAACTCATCGGTGGAATTGCCGCTGGTGATGCTAGCAGTATGCCAGGAAAAACCGTAACCACGACCAGTAATGTGATCGTAGGTTTGGTCATTTGAAAGTAGTCACGCCATGTGGCCACCAAAGGGGCCGCCTTGGTGGAGTCTAAGGCAACATTAGAAAGAGTCATTCAGTAAACCGCCAATTACCAGCGAGGGGTCAAGCCAACCCAAATCGGAAAAAACACACACAAGAAGAAAAGAGCTGGGAACATAAACATGATAAGTACCATGGCCAGCCAGCCTTTGCCTTCTCTACTGATATCACGATGAGGGACGTTTTTAGTCGACATAGTCAAACCAAGCTCCGTTGAAGAAAGTTTTTACGAGCAACAGCCTAATATCATGGCGGCTTGGGACTAAAAAAGCAATTTCGATTCGCAAGCCACATTCGTTGAACTTTTTTAAGCCCAAACAGGTCACCCTGGTCACTAATTAAGCACAATTGGTGCTTTTTCTGCCAAGAATTTGTAGACCAGCTCATTACGCCAAACACCTTTCACGTAATCTCTGGTCTCCTGATAGGGGATCAACTCGATAAAAATAAGCTGATCATCAAACAGCCTGCGCTCAACCCAATTTTCTACAGTTTGAATTCCTGCATTATAAGCCGCAAACATTTTAGATCTGTCACCGGAATAGCGAGCATTAAGTTCACTTACAAACGTCGAACCAAAACGAATATTATGTTCTGGGTCTAATAACCATTCGGGTATTTTAACAGCTGTGGAATCCGAAAATCCTGCCGCAGACACCAACCTTCTTGCAGTCGGGGGCGTCAACTGCATTAACCCCCAGGCATTAGCTCCACTGCGCACGTCCGATCTGAAGCTTGATTCCTGACGCGTCAGTCCCATCAACATCTCAGCGCTGAGATTCTTCTCCTTCGCAATTTTCACAAAAGAAGGTGCATATGGACGAGGAAAATATACCAGCATCTGCTCGGGCGACCGCTGCCAGAAGGCTGGATCCTTAGTTAGCTTGGTTGTGGTCGAAATAGCTCCAAGCCAGTTTGAATTGGCGGCATAAAGTCTCGAAGCATAAAGACCCCAGACAGCCATCCGTCTGTCCCCACTTTGAAAATCTATAGATTTCAAAAGATCATCAATGGCGTTATTGGCAAATTGCTGAAGCCCGATTGAGGAGAAGATCTCAGCACGTCGCAGGAGCGGCCCCCTGCTTATATCCGACCTTAAATCATCGATATCAACTTTTTGCCAATCACGAACTGACCTGCGCAAAGATCCGAGATCTTTGAATGTCCCAACCCATGCATCTCCCAAATCTCCCCCAGCTTGCTTGATGGCCACTACACTGTAAAAGCTGAGAGGGTGGTCTTCGACAACAGATTTACGATAAAATTTTGACTCAGACTTATTACCAAGCTTATCGTGCGCTTGAGAAACCCAGAAAAGCAATGCTGGTCGTAGTTTGTCATCCCTAGAATCAGTCAGTAACTCTTCCCAAGCCTTCCGCGCCTGATCAAAGTCTCCCGCAAGGTATCGATAAAAGCCCAGGCTAAATCGAATTCGATCCAGCCACTCTCCCGAGAATGAATGCCGATCAATGGCGAGCTGCGCAATACTTGAAGCCTTATCCCAATCGCGGGCCTCCACTGCAAGCCGAAACGCAAGAAAGTGATAGGTCTCAGCAAGAGTCGCCGTTAAATTACTTTTTTGTTCTGAGGTAAGAGTATAGGACTGCGTTAAGACTGACTCAGCATAGTCCAGAACATCTTCTGCATAATTTTTTGCAGACTCACCATCTCCGATTGATGCTCTAGATCGGGCAGCCCAAAGTGTGTCTTCAATCCGACGCTGCTCAAACTGAGTGCGACTCAACCCAAGAGATGCCTCCGAAATCGCCGGATTTTTCCAAAGCTTCATGAACGGGATATAAAGCGGCGCTACAGATTCTCTTTCACCTTGGTCTCTTCGCATTTTGATGATGCGCGCATAGCCCTCAAGGGCCAGTGCAGCAGTGCTCGAGCTTGTGGCTAGCCTGGGAACAACTTCCGATAATGACACGATAGATTTTGCAATCTGCCCACTGCACTGATTGACAAGACCATTGAAATAGCGTTGCACGTCATCGTCAAGGCGATGACGCCACTCGTCCCAACCAGAACCATATTGTGATTTACTTTTACATACATCTGCAGCAAGTCTCGTCATAAGTGGATCCGATGGATCAACACCGTTGACAGATGGGGCGTTAATTTTACCTGCTTCTGTAAGTGATGCCGCCGAGAAGAAATCAGCCAGATCGCGATCAATCACTTGCAAAATTTTTTGCTCCGTCGTCATGCCCTTGTCAATGAGCCATGGACCTACCGAACCGCCTTTTAATTCAGAAAGTACCTGAGACGCGAACAATGACTTGTCGGTAAACTTACCCTGCTTTTTTGCATATGATTTAAGCCAACCAGAAAAAGCCTTCTCGCCAAAGACTCCTTTTGCTCTCGTCAAAGCCTCATACCAAAGTTTCAAGGCCTGATCGAAGTCGCCATGGGCTTCAGCGATTGTGGCATCAAGTATAAAACCGGCATCTTCCAACAGAGTTGTATCGGTTGGATTTTTGCCAATGTAGGCCCGCAATGCTTCGCGGTCGCGCTCGACTCCGTTTGAAGTTGCGACAGAGGGACTCAAGGGATCAAGCGCAATAGAAATTGGCTTAATACCAGAGGCACAAGCCGTTACGCATAGAATCGATAGTAAAGACCTAAATTTCATAGAAGCGGATCATAACTTTTTATTGTGTATGCGTCACACCATTTCCAGGAGAAAGCTTAAAAACCCTGGGTAGGCCGGTTTCAGACGACAGTACTATCAAAGTTCCATCGGGGAAGACATCAATAAAGTTAGGTGAGTATTCCCCCTTCTGACTGGCAAACTTGCGACCAGATGCCAGATCCATAACCTCGACAGCCCCGTCGGTAAAGGCAAGCACATGATTCCCAGAAGATGCGCCAAAAGCTTTGATTTTCCGACTCCCAAGAACAGGAACCACCTGCTTTCTTTTGAGTTTCTCATCAAAAACGAGGACCGCCTGGGAGGTCCACGTTATCAGATACTTTCCGGATCTCGTTACACCTTTAAGTTTTGATTTGGCACGATAAGCTTCCGCCTCCCTGAGCCTGGGACCATCCAAAGTTAGCTGAATAATCGTCTGATCTTTTGTAGTCAAAACTCCTGTATCATCGGGAAGTTGAGCAAACAACTTTGGATGACCGCCCTCAATTTCCAAACTACTTCCAGTGGTCTTGAGCAACTGCCCGGGCTCGAGCAAGATGAGATAGACTCCACAATTATTGAGCAGATAAATCCTGTGACTATTGTCATAGGGGAGAGAGGATGCC
>CAMDGW010000077.1 GCA_945897695.1 Pseudobacteriovorax antillogorgiicola
AGGTCTTTTTTTATATGGAATCAAGTCCCCATATAAAGCTTTTTGCGAGGGCATTCATTGCGAGTTCACCTTTGGACCCAAGTGGCATGCCCATGGCCATGGGGTGTTCCTCAATGTCTGTAGCCCGATGTTTTAATAGCGTAACCCACTGCTGGTTTAAGCTTCCGGGAACCAGAAGAGTAAGGGACCTTGCGTTATAGTCGCATATTATAGTTTGAATATTGGCGAGTAGCTCATTAGGAGATGATGCGCCCCATTCATGAATTATAGCCTGCATATCGGTGCCTTTACCGATCACAACCCATGAAATTATTTTCGCGCCTTGCCGCCTTACAAATAGAAGGGTCTCTGGAATGCCAAGAAGTGCTCTGAACTCATCTGTAGTGCGGTTTATGCCCCATTCTAGCATTGGCCGGCTTGCAAGCATTGAGGAAAGTTCAGCTTCAGTTAGTGAATTAACTTCCATCTTTACAATGCCGGTACCGACCTTTAGATCAGTCCGACTAAATGTCAGTCGCCACTCTCGCCCAATCGACCTGAAGCCCAAATTTTGGTAAAATTGGGATAAATCGCTCCAAAGAACTAACGCATGAAGTCCCTGCTTCTCGGCAATTTGTGCCAGCTGATGTATGAGGGATCGCATGTGGCCTTGACCACGGAACTTTTCGTGAGTGGCGACGTTACCAATCAAGCCTATCTCAAGAGATTTATGGTTAGATGTGTGTTGGAGAGTTCTTGGCCAGAGGTTTGCGTGTCCAATTAGTTGGTCATCGAGAAATGCGCACCAGCTTGTTGAGTTGCCTTCAGGGGAGAGAACAAGCGGATACTCGGAGTCGTACGACCAGTTCAACGGCCCCTCGCGTAGAGATTGTGTCAATAAGGAGTCCCGTGAGCCCCGTTCAATCGCAGACAAAGGATTTCTGAACTTGATATCGGTTAATGCAGACATGGTGGGCTCCCGTTTGGCACCTGACTTCGTTAATGATTATAGCACGAGTGAGTCTATGTGAAATGATGTTTGAAAAGATTCAGGGAGGGACCAAGAAATGCCAATCAGAATGAGCGGAGTAGGCGGTGGCTTTGATCCAAAGCTTGTTGACCAGCTGATTGAAGCTGAAAAAATTCCTATCGAATCGGCAAAAAAGCGTAAAGAAAAGTTCACAACTGAAAAAGCGGAAATCGAAAAGCTCAATGGATTTATCAGTGAGCTCGATTCGACGTTAAATTCGCTGAAATCTAGGACTGATTTTTTCAAAATGAAGGTGGAGTCATCCCATCCTGACATTATGGACGGTATTTGCAAAGCGGATGCTTTGATTGGTAACTATGAATTTGAAGTGCGGGGTGTTGCCCGTTCAGACAAGCAGCTTGCTTTTGGATTTCCAGATAAAGATCAGACGGCAGTTGGTTTTGGTTATCTAGAGGTTGAGCGTGAAGATATGACCCCCGCAGAAATAACAATTGAGCCGGGATCAACGTTGCAGGATGTTGCTCGCCAAATTAACGACGCAGAGGCTGGAGTGCGAGCCATGGTCGTGAATACAAAATATAATCCTGATAGCTTCAGGCTGCTTGTTGTTAGTGAGAAATCAGGTAAAGAAGCGCGAATTAAGCTCGACGAAGATACAACGTTCTTGGAGTTTCAAAATCAGGTTATGGGGCAGGATCTGGATGTGCTTTTTGAGGACGTTCCAGTAACTGATGCGGATAATACGCTTGATGAGCTTGTTGACGGTGTGACGTTTAACGTTAAAAGGGCTGAGCCTGGAACTAGGATTCAAATCAATATCGCTCACGACTTAGATAAAACAATTGAGAGCATCAAAACCTTTGTTGATAAATACAACCAGCTAAGTAGTTATGGTCATTCCCAGTATCAGGAGGATCCTCAGACCGGAAAACGTGGTGTTCTTGCAGGTGATCAATCCCTCTCCACGGTCATGAGAGGGGTTCAATCTGTAATTGGTAATAGTCGAATTAACAGTGGAAAGTTCCAAACATTGGCTGACGTAGGTATTACCACCGATCCAAAGACTGGTACGCTGAAGATGGACGACACTAAAGTTAAAGCAGCATTGTCCGATGATTATGAAAGCGTTGCACGTTTGTTCATTCGTGGGCGTGACGGGCTGGGAGTGGCGGAGGCGATGGCTGATAAGCTGAAGTCTCTGAGAGATCCCGGAAGTGGTGCAGTAAAGAGCAGGTTGAGAGCTCTGGACGGCATCATCAAGTCACAAGACGATGACATAGCGCGGCGGGAGCGACAAGCCGAATCAAAAGGTGAAATGATTCGCAGACGCTTTGCTGCAGTAGACGGGCGAATAGCTGACATGAAGTCGCAAGGTAATTTTCTCGCGGCACGCATGGGAACACCTCAGTCAAGTGGCGGGGGTGACTAGTCTTAAGGATGAGACTGCAAATTAATTAGGAGTGTGTGATGACAAACCCGTACAAGCAATATCAAAAAACCCAAGTAGTAACGGCAAGCCGTGAGAAGATTCTACTTATGTTGTACGAAGGAGCCATCCGTTTCACCAAGCAAGCGCGTGTAGGAATGATGGAGAATAAAGTCGCTGACAAAGGAAAAGCCATCAGTAAGGCCACAGCAATTCTAAGTGAACTAATGGCAACTCTTGATTTCAAAGTAGGCGGACAGCTTGCTCAAGATCTTGAGAATCTCTATATCTTCATGATCGATAAACTGATTGAAGCAAACATCCACAACAAAGTGGAGTGCCTCGATGATGTTGAGCGACTGCTGAATACTCTGTATAGTGCGTGGAAAGATGTTATCGAGAATCCTCGTCCGGATGGTGTTCCATCTCCAATACTTCAACCAGAGGAATTTAAAAAATATCGAGATCAACTTGCTGCGGAAGGCAAGGACATGTCTGATCTCAAGCGTCAAAACGAAAACGAACAGCCTCGTGGCAATTTGAAAGTTGTTGCTTAAGCGTAAAAATCTTTTGGTAAATCCGAAAAGTTGGACAACATTTCCTGGTCACTCGGTAAAAAATACCATCCACCCCTTCGGGGGTGGTTTTTTTTTGCCCCGTACACGAGGTGAACCTTGAAAAGTTGCAACCTTCTCCCACGTCCAATCCTGGTTTGGTAATCTTAAGAATACGAGTCAGATGTATTTTTTACGGATTCGTACAACCGTGAGGAGGGACTTATGCCTATTTCACAATCACTTTATACGGCTATTACCGGTTTGTCCGTGATGTCCGACGGTATGTCGGTCGTTGCCAACAACATCGCGAACGCCAACGGCAAGGGCTTTAAGAAAGGCCGTGCGGAATTTGAGGACATGGTTTCATCCGACCTGTCTACAGGTTCCGGTGCTTCGCAGCTCGGCCGCGGTGCGCGTATGCGTTCGGTTCGTACCTTGCACACTCAAGGTGGTCTTGCGGTAACAGATAACATCACTGACTTGGCGATTCAGGGCAGTGGCTTTTTTATCCTCAGTGGTAAGGCCGGACAAGGTGATGACTCTTCCGATCGCGTTTACACTAGGGTAGGTTCCTTTGTCTTTGATAAGGACGGCTACCTGGCAGACCCGGGTGGAGACCGAGTCATGGGTTTTATGGCGACGAAAGCCGGTAACCTGTCATCCCGCATGCAGGAGATCCGCATCGAGACGAGTCAGATCTCACCTAAGAAAACGGATAAAGTGGTTCTTGACATCAATCTTGATGCTCGCATCAAGCCGTCCGAAGTGGAGTTTGATGTTACTAACCCGGAAGCTACCTCGCAGTTTAACAATACAATCAATGTCTTTGACTCCCACGGTCGTGGTCACCCCATGACCATATTCTACAATCGTGTTCCAACAAGTGATGGTATCGAATGGAAGTGGCATGCTTGTGTCGAAGGCAAAGATGTTGCTGATCCAGTCGAAGGCCAGGAATTTGTTGTTGGCGCCACAGGAACAGTAAAATTTGATTCTAAAGGTGCTCTCCTTGAGGAGATTTCTGATGGAGGAACCATCAATTTTAGTGAAGGTGCGGAGCCTAATCAAGCTATTGAGCTGGATTTTGGTAAAAATATCGGTCTTGAAAAGGGAAATGGCCTAAACGCTACTCGATCAATTTCAGCAAAAAGTGTCACCAACTTCCATAGCCAAAACGGTTATGAGACCGGTAATATTAAGAGCATGAACATTGAGCTTGATGGAACAATTCGCGGAATTTATACCAATGGCGTACAGAAAGTTCTTGGTGCTTTAGGTCTTGCAACCTTTGAAAACCAAGACGGATTGATGAAGGCTGGTAAGAATAACTTTAGTGCCACCCTTGATTCTGGTCCAGCCAAAATCGGAATTGCACAAAGTGGAACAAGAGGCTCAATCTACGCATCTGCTCTGGAAGAATCGAACGTCGACTTGGCCCAGGAGTTCGTAACGATGATTATGACTCAACGTGGATTCCAGGCAAACAGCCGTTCGATTACGACGACTGACTCCATGATTGAAGAGGTCGTGAACTTGAAACGCTAATTCGATTCCTTCTGAGGTTTGGTTGATTTAAGGGGGGCTGCCCGTAAGGGCGGTTCCCCTGCTTTTTTGCTTCTCAGAATACGCCCAGCCACACCCGATACCATTAGATTTTTAGTATTATCATTCAATACTTTTAGATCGTTTTTTAATTCTTTGTAATAAAATATTTACATCCAAGATGTTTAGGAGGATATAGCCGGCTGACCTTACCATTTCAAAAGAGAATGGTTCTCGGGAGTCATCCATGAAAAGATTTTTCTTCCTAGCATTTTTTTTCTGCATTTGTTTAACAGCTTCGCCAGCAGCTGCCGCATCTCAAATGCCATTTCCAATCATTGTTTACACAGGTGTCTTACATAGTGAGAAAACTGGAAATGACATTCTTGCGCGCATGACAATGATTGATACCTCCACGGGGGGAATCCAAACCTACGCGGCAACGGTGACTCTTTTTGTGGGCGACGAATTTTCAAACGAATATTCAACCGCCTACTACGATTCGGTGTTCATAGCGCCGCGGTCGCGAGAGATTTTACTGCAAAGAAGTGATGCGGTTGTTTCTCGAAGGTTACCAACTATTCGTTTAAGATTTACCGAAGATTCTTTTAGGTCTAGTGGCCGTTTTATTACGCCCCAAGGTGGAGATGTCGGACAGATCGACTTTGTACTGGGTTGGGTGCCGCCGAATGACCGCCCCTACAGATTTATCAGCTCACTGGCAGGCACCTATGACGCGCGATGCCCGTATGGCACCGTTGAATTACGTTCACTTCATATTGTTGCGTCGAGAATATTTTCCGATATTACGAGTCATGATGGACTCCCTGGCTCCATCCACTATATCGCAAATGGGTTTTGTTCAGGACCAGCTTATACTGGTAACGGTAACTGTGCTCACGCCACGTCAGGTCTCTTTAACTTCTATGAAGACATAGTGGTCTTCAATAGGGGGGGAGTCGCTTGCAGGCGAGTGAATGGAAAAGATCTAGGATGTAACCTACTTGGGACGGTCGCGGCTCTAAAGCCAAATATTTGTACTTTTTTAAAAACAGATATTCAGCAAAGTGAGCCCAGGAAGCCATCTGATGTGATTCGAATTCCAGTGGCTCCGATCTTGTGGAGCGCAGATAAGTCCATGGATCCAGTTGTGGAGAAGATTCGCTGTGAGGACCTAAATGGAAGGCGAAGGGGTGTCCTCACGCACCTGCGCGATGGTCGTAGACAGTTATTGACGCTGCGAATCGATGCATTTTCTACGATGGATGAATCCGGACAAGAGGAATGTTTGCTCATCGGTGATGCATCCCTTGAGTTCCCTAACAAAGAAGTCCTTAACTTTATACTTCCCGCAAGGCGGTTTAAGCCAAGCGTACAAACAATAACATTAATGTCCGAAGTGTCTTCTGACGCCGGGATCACTATTGATGTCCAAGTCACGTCTAGTATCCATGGCACTAGAGAGGTTGATGGCTACTGGTTTTCTAGGCTTTTTGGTGTTGTTGGCAGCATCAAATTTTCTGATGAAAACGGGGGAATGGTCAATTTTAATGCCCCCACCGACCTTCTCGTTTATGGTGCCAATGGTCGCTATGACTGCAGTCCCAAAACCATGTCGCTGGTGCTGTTTGCGGCTACGTCATCCAATTCTCGGATAGTGTCTTGGGATCCATTCAACCAGCTAAAATATAGTGGGAGTGTGGCCGGATTTAATGCTGAGAATCCCAGCATATTTCCTCTTCCTGGACTTACGACTCCGATCCTAGAAAGTTCTTTCGATTACTTTACCAATAGCCTAGTGCTCGATGGGGCTGCAACTTACACGGGGTATGTTGATTTGAAGGGGCTTCATATTTTGGGGGGGCCGAGTCGGCGTTATATCAAAAATGTTAGTCTTGATGAACAAATTTGTATTCGTCAAACCGAGGATGTCCAGTAAACTTAGATCAACTGCTAATAAAGTTAATCAAGTCCGTGTCAAATCAGAGGTAGGTGTAAATCTCTTTTTTGACCTCAGGTCCCTGCGGATTTGGTGGGTTTCGAGGTTGAGTCCAAGAGTCATGACGTCTCCGCGCGTAACAAACGCCGGGCCTCCTGAGTCTCGGTGACGATGTTCAGGCTGAGTTCTGATTTTCGTTCATGTCTTCCGGTGATTCAGAAAAAGCTCTTCCGTCACCGGCAACTATGAGTACTTTGGCCAAACTTATGATGCCGAGAAAATCTTTGCCATATTTGGATACCGCCTCCATCAAGTCTAGGCCACTTTGTGCCAAGGGAGTTGTCGATGGGTCAATGTCAGCACTGGGGACTCCAACAACCACGCTGATCCCGTCAACAAACACACCAGTCTTAATCGATGACGACTTTTCCTCGCAGACCAGGATACGGGTGTTTACTGAGGGAGCTGAGCGCTCTTCGCCGAGCATTTTTTTTAGATTAATGACGGGCAGGATTGTTCCCCGCAGATTAATAACGCCTTGAATATATTTAGGGCTATTTGGAACGTATGTAATTTTAGGCGGTATAATTATTTCCTGAATGAGATCAATATTTAAGAGATAATCTTTTGCGCCGACCCGGGCGACAAGAAAACGATTTTGCTCCCCGAAAGGCTTTGGCTGATCGGCATCTAGAGGTCGAGTGATCGCAAATATGCCGTGGTATCCGCTGCTTCCTTCCTCAATTTCTTGGCCCCATGGGTCTATGTTCATATTGGCTTCCTGATCTTTCGTGTTTATGCAGCTGTGATGTGATTTTTGTTTTTGCGATGTAACGCGTCGATCTCCAGGGTGTCCATAACCAGAACGACCTCCCCATTCCCAAGAACGGCCCCTCCTGCGACACAAGGAATTCCGCGCATGAGAGGGCCAAGCGGTTTTATGACCATTTCCTGCTGGCTTAACAGGGAGTCGACGACAACACCGTATTTTCGTTCGCCAGCTCCTATGACAACTACGTATAGGCGTTCTTCGCGTTTATCTTGCTTTCTTTTCAATGTGGCACTGTTGTGTGTGTCGGTAGGATTTCGATTCCAGTCGTTTGACTGTTTGGCTTGCAATCCCAAAATTTTGTCCAGATAAAGAATCGGCAAAGGATGATCGCGTAACTTGATCATTTGTGAGTCGCCAATTGACTGGATTTCTTGCGGTTTTATGCGAATACTTTCGATGACTGAATTCAAAGGAATCGCCAGTGTTTCTTCCTCAACTTCAACTAAAAGACTCTGCACAATGGCAAGTGTTAAGGGTAAGTGGATGGTGATGGTAGAACCCTTGCCAGGAGCAGAGTTGATCTCAACGGTCCCCTTTAGCTTGGCAATCTGCTTTCGAACAACGTCCATTCCGACGCCTCGCCCTGAAACAGTTGTAACTTTTTCAGCCGTTGAAAACCCTGGTTCAAAGATTAGATTGAATATTTCACTTTCTGTCATCTGTTGCTCGGGCTTCACCAGTCCTTTTTCAATGCCTTTGGCCCTGATTTTTGCTGGATCCATTCCTTTTCCGTTGTCGGCGATCTGAATGATGATCTGATTGCCTTCCTGGCGCGCGGAAAGAGTCACTGTACCGTTTTGAGATTTTCTAGCAGATGCGCGCGCTTCTGGGGTCTCTATGCCATGGTCACAAGCATTACGGATCAAGTGTACGAGAGGATCGGCTATTTGCTCGACCAATGTCTTATCAAACTCAGTATCCTCACCCTCAATGACGAGGTCTATTTGTTTTTCCAGCTGTCTTGCCAGGTCTCTAACGATACGCGGATATTTATTAAATACGGATCCAATGGGAACCATTCGAACTTTCATTATGATGTCTTGAATCTCGTTCATGTGGCGACCAAACTGTTGCAACGTCTCTGTCATGGAGCCAGTGATTTTCATCTGTGGTGCCTGTATGCGCATGGATTCTTCAATGTTCAAGAATCGTGTGCGATCAATCACAAGTTCTCCGATTAGGTTCACTAAGGCGTCCAATCTCTCCAGGTCAACGCGAATTGTATTATTACTTTCCGGTTTTTTTTTGTTGTTGGTGACGGAATTGGAGCTCTGTGGATTGACCTCGTTTTTAGTCGGCGTATTTTCTATTTTTTCAGAGTGGGTACCGCTTGCCTCTTTTGTGCGACTAGCGCCGCTATGCTGTCCGAGCGCGGCTAGCTCAAGAGATCTGACTACGGGTGCGGTTTTCATGCCAGAGGGTGATTGCGCCAATACGGCTGCTAGAAGTTTTTTGAGGCAGTCTAGTCCCGCGAAAACAGCGTCAATCGTATCTGATGTTGGGACTAACTTGCCCCTTCGCACATTATCAAATAGGTTTTCCATGCGATGCATGACGCGTTCGATGGCGCGAAATCCAAACATACCCGCTGCGCCTTTTAATGTGTGGGCTGCACGGAATATTTCTTCGATCGTTTCTTTGTTGGTGGGGTTTTGCTCCAGTTTCAAAACAGTTTCATCTAAGGTTTGCATGATTTCAGCACAATTGGAGGTGAAGTCATTCATCATTTCTGGATCCGATGCGAAATCGTTGGATTCCCATTCACTGATTTCTGGAACATCGGATGCATCGACTGCTTCTGGTGCTATGTTTTTTTGAGGCGACTTTGTTTGAGAGGATATTTCGTGAGTAGGTGAGTCCATTTCCGCCAGAAGTCTTCTGGCGTCATCGTCACTCATCATGGCATCGTTTGCTTTTGCCGGGATGGATGGTTCATCCATTTCTGCGAGAAGGAGCATCGCATCTTCATCGGTCATGACGTCGGATTGTGTGTCGTTTTCAACTTTTCCTGTTTTGTTTGTAGTCCAGTCTAGGATTAAATTAAGGAGCTCGGTGGTCTCCGAGAGTGTTGAGCGAAGAGACTGGGTGGTGCTCGAATCTAGATCTAAGTGACTATGGATTTGGGCAAGGGCGGAAACGACCTTCGGCAGAGCCTCTTTCTGCAAGTTTTCCAGTGCTGCGCTGGTGAGTGCATCGATATTCATGCGCCGCCTCCGTCCGCTAAGAAAGTTATTTATGAGGCTTTACTCACCTTGGCTGTCACTGGGCTAAGAAAAAGAAAATAACTATCTGGCATTGCGTCAAAAATCAGTGTTTGATTGCACTTTGTGCAGTTTCGCTCCGGAGCGGATTGGGCAGCAATAGCTTTGCTATCGGCTTTCGCGTCGAGGAGAACTTCCGCGTCGCCATGATCCTCACAAACATAGGGAGCATAAAAGGACTCAACGGTTCCACTTCCGATTGACTCCGGTACCATGTTGAATTGATCAACCATAGGGATGGAGCATTTGGTGAAGGTGATGCGTCCAAGTTTTTCAAGATCTTTAATCAGGAATACCCACTCCCGCACGCCGCAGGAGTTGAAATTTGTTAGGCCTTCAAGATCCATGATAATCGAACTTGCTTTAACTCGCGGTACGTCCTGTTGCCTAAACGCGTCATCGACGTCGCCTTTAAAGCTGTATCGTGCGATGTCCTCAGACTTCTCAATATCGATGATGAGGCTTCCAAAGTTGATTTTGTTGGACATGAGCGCTCTCCTGTTTAGACCCGGGATGAGGTGATAAATAGAAACATCAGTTCTCGAGAGTGTGTTCGGAGTGCCCAGAGTAAAGCTTTACGTAGGGTTTTTGGTGATTTAATAAATACTGGACAAAAATGGTGCCACCCGACTGATTTCCAATTATAAAAATGGTGCCACCCGACTGCTGGAATCAGTCGGGTGGCACCATTTAGCCATTTAGCAATTAATTTAATGAAAGTTGCGTGGCCAACCGTAGCGGGCCAAAGAGCCTAACTCCTCTTCAATACGAAGAA
>CAMDGW010000078.1 GCA_945897695.1 Pseudobacteriovorax antillogorgiicola
CGCCTTAATAATGAGCAATCCAGTCTTGGTCAATCCTCCAACGAGACATAATCGCTGTAAAATATGACGGGACAAAATCGCTGTAAAATTTCGACGAGACATATTCCCTGTAAAATTTTAACGAGACAGAATCCCTGGTTACTCCACAACCTCAAGGGCCACAGATTTAAGCAATTAGGACCTTCTAGCTAGTTGCAACCACCTGAATTGTCAACCTTAATTGCGCTCCGTGGTAAGCTACTAAAGTTTCAGGGTTAAAATGCCGATACTTAGACACTTTTAACGCAGGATTTTTGAAGTGGATATTCCATTTAGAGGAAAATTTTTATGAAACTCCTAAGCCACCTCCTACTTGTCGGTCTGGTAGCAACTGCATGCAAAACTAACGACTTTAATGGTCAGTCAACGCGAGCAGCCGCCCTGCCACCTGTTCAGACTTTGGACTTAAGTCAAGTGGTTCGGGAAGTTCGCCAGGTGAAGGTGACGCAGGGTCGATCTGGATCAAACGGTAATGAAAACTACAGCGTCACACAAAAAGGCGTGGTCGACATCGTCGTTGTTGTCGATAACAGTGGCTCGATGGCTGAAGAAAAAGCCAACCTTTCAAACCGGATGGCTCCGCTGCTTTCGTCGATTAAAGACTCGGATTGGCGGGTTCTGGTCACAACCACTGATCCCGAGCACAATAAGGGATTTCTTGGCCGCTGCGTGAATACGCCGATCATGAGAGGTGACAGCAACCCCGAGGCTCGTTTTCAGAAATTGGTTCGTGGTGGTACATCTGATACTGTCATAGATACATCTGGTACTGGTATAGAGCGCCCAATCCTTGCTGCGGTCGATGCGCTAAAATGTAAGTATGGTGGGAGCACATGGATTCGTCCAGAGTCTACGGTTGCCGTTTTAATTTTGACAGATGAAGATAATTGCCATATTGACGTTGAGCAGGGCTACGGTTGTTCTGGCTCTCCTGATAAAGATGGCTCCTATTTGACAAACTATCTTTCTTCGATCAGGAAACTCGGAACTGACGGCAAAGTTTACGGTATTTTCTGGCATCCGTCTCAGTCTCAAGGTCAATGCTCCACGGCACTAAAGCAAGCAACGATCATTTCTGATGTTGTGCAGAAAACTGGTGGTACTTGGGGATCAATCTGTGATGCCGACTATGCGTCGACCTTAAGTAGAATTTCTCAAGATGTTGCCCAGATCCTGAAGGCCGACTTTACCCTGAAATCAATCCCTGATTCTGGTACCTTTAGGATGTCTGTTAATGGCCAAAATTGGAGCGAGTACGTTTTAACAGGACCAAACGTCCACTTCACAAGAAATCCACCAGCTGGGGCTGCGATTGTAGTAACCTATGTTAGTGGTGCTTCGGGAGTGGTCGCTAGTTCATTTGGTATGCCAGAGGAGCCTGCTGACGGTCAGGTCTCGGCTACCGTCAACGGACAAGCTGCGAGCGGCGTCACATACGATGCTAGCACGAGAAAAGCCGTATTCTCATCTAAGCCAGCTGATGCCAGCGCCATTATTATAAGTTACAAGGCAAATACGCCGCTGAAAACTGTATTTAATATTGCGCCGAATGCCGACACTAAATTCTTGAAGGTTTATATCAACGGCGCTCTCGTCAATGCGTCTAACTACCAGTATAACTCTGAAAGCGGTGTTTTGACTTTCGCTTCGCCTCCACCAGAAGGTGCAAAAATTAGGGCAGAGTGGCGTGGTAAAAAGAAAATTTCTTGATTTGAGAAAGTTCAATCGCTCAAAGACCGGCAGTTTTCAGCCGGTCTTTTATTTTGGCTGCAATATCCTCATTAACGCCTTTCACTAGCATAAGTGCCTCGCTGCTAGCCGAAGCTATAGCCTCGATGCTTCCAAAGTGCTTTAGTAATGCCTCTCGGATCTTGGGGCCGACTCCCTCGACGTCTTCAAGTAATGATTTTTGCGCAAGGCTTCCGCGCTTACGGCGGTGCTTAGTGATCGCAAATCTATGCGCCTCATCCCGAAGTTGAGTGAGTAATCTGAATGCTGGAGATCCGGGTACCAATGGAATGGGAGTGTCATGACCCGGTCGAAAAACGCGCTCAAATGAATGCCTTGGAGCAGCTGTCGATATCGAAGCGCGTTTGGTCCGCTGATTTTCAAGTCGTGATTTAGCCAATGATACAATTTGGAGACTAAGTCCCGGAAACTCAGCAAGTGAGTTGAGCGCGCTTTCAAGCTGGCCACGGCCGCCGTCGATTACCAGTAAATCTGGTAAATCGCCGTCTCGCACTCCTCGTTCAAGACGACGTTTTACAATTTCTCGAATGGAGGCGAAATCATCTGGTGCTCCCTGGACTGATTCGACGTTGTAGATGCGATAGAGGCTTTTTTCTGGATGCCCATCGATAAAGCATACGTCTGAAGCCACAATAGCTGTGCCCTGAAGGTTGCTGATGTCAATGCACTCCATGCGCCTCGGTATTTTGTCTAATCCTAACGTCGACTGCAGGGCTTCTAGCGATGAACGGCGACGATCTAGGTTGCGGACCGCTTCGTCATGCGCGTATTGGGCATTTTTGGTGGCAATGCTTGCGAGATCAGGCCACGGAGAGCGCAAATTTTTCAAAGCTCTAAGCTCTGGTTGTTTTGATCCTTCTGGTGTTATTGCTGCTGCGATGTCTGCCATGTCTCCCATGTTTTTAAGGTCTGCATCGATGATCACTCGCGGAGGTAGATATCTTTGGTCATAATACTGCAGCAGAAAATGTGGCAAAGTTTCCGCTGTATTCTCAAGTCCACTCACCGGAAACGTATAGGAATCGCCACCAATTAGTCGGCCATTTCTAATCATAGCGACATGTATGGCGATCATTTCTGCGCTTTCAATCAGCGAAACAACATCGCCTTCAATGTCAGGATCTAAAACAACCGTTTGTTTCTCCGATAAAATATCAATGGCTTTGATTTGATCTCTATACGATGCAGCTAGTTCGTATTGTTCGCGTTCTGATGCGATTTGCATTTTAGATTGTAGAGTGTTAACAACTTCATCATTTTTCCCCTGCACGAGTGCCATGGCATCCCGCAGCATCGATTTGTAAGTTTCTTTTTCAATGGGCAAAACACAGGGACCCAGGCACATTTTCATGTGATAGTAATTACAAACGCGCTTTGCATGCTCAAACTCCCATTGATTACATCGGATCAGGGGGAACACTCGCTTGATGGCTTCCATACTTGTGCGGAGACTGCCGGCTGCACTAAAAGGTCCAAAATATTCGGCTCGATCATCTTGTCGTCGGCGTACGATTTCAAGCCTTGGCCAATCAGCAGAGAAATCGATCCGAATATAGGGATATTCTTTGTCGTCGCGAAGTAGGATATTAAATGGGGGCTGATGATGCTTGATGAGAGTTCGTTCCAGTAATAGCGCGTCGACCTCGGTCTTGACAAGCATCACCTCGAAATCTTGGATTTCTCGAACCAACGATCTTGTCTTTGGTGAGTGATCCTTG
Organism: Pseudobacteriovorax antillogorgiicola; assembly: GCA_945897695.1. GTDB lineage: Bacteria > Bdellovibrionota_B > Oligoflexia > Oligoflexales > RGVZ01 > CAMDKS01. Next base: position 3,507 of record CAMDGW010000078.1, read on the forward strand.
CTGTCGGTAAAATAGCTACTAACGCGCGACTTAAGGTCTTTCGCTTTACCGACATAAAGCACCTGGCCTTTAGAGCTTTTCATGAAATAGACGCCGGGACTTCGCGGCAGTGATGCTAATTTGGTCCGGACGCTGTGATTCACTTTGCTACTCCGTTTTCGGCGTTGTCCTCGGAATTATAATGTTTGATGAGTAAGTCTTTGAGGCAACGAATATCGTCGCGCAATTCCGCGGCCTTTTCGAATTCGAGATCAGCGGCAAATTTTTGCATCTGCTTGCTCTTCTCCCGGATTGTTTTTTCCACAGTAGCAACATCATGTTTTGCAAGGAGTGCTAGCGCTTTTTTCACATCAGGAGATTCAAGGTCATCGCTTTCAGAAGCGAGTCCGTAAACTTTTCTTAGATCTTCTGGAATGTTCTTAGTAACTGTTGTCGGCGTGATGCCGTGTTCCTTATTAAATTGAGTTTGAATTAATCTGCGACGGGCCGTTTCGTCCATGCATTTTTTCATTGAATCCGTAACACGATCCGCAAAGAAAATAACCTGACTGTTGGCGTTTCGAGCAGCTCGACCCACAATTTGGATGAGGGAACGCGCGCTGCGCAGAAATCCTTCTTTGTCGGCATCCATAACGGCAACCAGTGTGACTTCAGGCAAATCCAAGCCCTCCCTGAGCAGATTGATACCGATCAAGATATCAAAAACACCGCGGCGCAAGTCTCGTAAAAGATCTATTCGTTCAAGACTTTCAATGTCAGAGTGAAGCCATCTAACCTTTAGGCCCATGTCTTGATAATACTTTGTCAGGTCTTCTGCCATGCGCTTAGTTAGGGTTGTAACCAGGACGCGCCCGCCCGCATCGATGGCTTTTTTCATATCTCCATATAACTGGTCCACCTGACCAGCTATTGGTTTCATGATGATCTCTGGATCAAGTAGGCCTGTGGGCCTAATAATCTGTTGGGCAACAATATTGTGGGATGCCTCGAGCTCATAGTTTCCTGGTGTCGCTGACACGTAAATAAGTTGCCCCGTCCGCGTCATGAATTCATCAAAATTAAGTGGACGGTTGTCTAGGGCGCTTGGCAACCTGAAGCCGAAATCCACAAGCACCTGCTTACGACTTCTATCGCCACGATACATGCCGCCAATTTGAGGAACGGTTATATGGCTTTCGTCTATGAAAGTGATGAAGTCCTTTGGAAAATAGTCAAGGAGTGTTGGCGGCGGCATCCCGGGGCCCACCCCTGTCAAATATCGTGAGTAGTTTTCGATTCCAGGACAAAACCCAAGATGCTCTAGCATTTCAATGTCGTGCATCGTGCGCTGTTCGAGCCGCATGTATTCGACCATTTTGCCCATGGCCCGCAGTTCTCGTAGCCTGATGCCCAGGTCCTCTAGAATTTCTTTCACAATCTGTTTCATATCGGTGCGGTCAGTCACGTAGTGACTGCTTGGATAAAGAGTTAACTCTTGCACTGCACGAATAGGCGTCCCAGTAAGTGAGTCCACAAGGGTTACTCGCTCAATCTCGTCACCAAAAAATTCGACACGAAGCATTTCGTCCCGTTGATGGGCTGGGAATATATCGATCGTGTCGCCCCGCACACGGAAATGTCCACGGGTCAGGTTTGTGTCATTGCGTCCGTATTGGATGTCCACTAATTTACTCATAAATTTATCGCGTGATATTTCGTCTCCGGTTTTGATTGGAAGCACTAATTTCGCATAGCTTTGTGGTGACCCGAGACCGTAAATGCAGCTAACGCTGGCGATGACGATCGTATCCCGTCGCTCGAATAGTGACATGGTAGCCTTGTGTCGCATCCGGTCGATGTCATCATTGATCGCGCTATCTTTTGCGATGTAGGTGTCTGTGCTTGGCACGTAGGCTTCAGGCTGAAAGTAGTCGTAGTAGCTTATGAAGTATTCCACCGCGTTCTCAGGAAAAAATTCCTTGAACTCCGAAAAAAGTTGGGCCGCTAGAGTCTTGTTTGGCGCCATGATGAGAGCCGGGCGTCCAAGTTTTGCGATGATATTGGCCATCGTAAAGGTTTTTCCCGAACCGGTGACCCCAAGTAGCACGGAGTGGCGTTCTTTTGATTGGATTCTGTTTAGTAATTCAGCAATGGCTTGAGGCTGATCACCCTGCGGAGTGAATCCAGATGCCAACTTGAAGGTGTTTTGCGTCATTAATAGCCATCCGATATCAGTGGAAGACACAACACTTAGCGTGTTTAAAAAATAATCACAAGGGTGATTGCTTGCAAAGAAAACAGGCTAACTTCACACGAGTTTTTGTATTGTGAAGGCCTATCAAACACTTTATCATGTTAGCTCTAAGTTTTCGTTGTGTGATTGTGTTTTTGAACTTTTTTGCAAGATCATCATCAAAAGTGGCGAATTTGCAATTGTCTTGAAATCTCCCAGACGTTTGAGGAGGCGAGGAAACGTGTTGAAGTCCATCTCAATGATTCATTGGCTTAAAATCGGATTGATCGCAGCTGTATTATCGCTAGCTGGTCATTCTCAAGTGGCTCAAGCTTGGTGGTTTTGGACCCCAGGTGACACCGTTGACAACGTTGGCTATAAGCCCGAACAGCCGATCCCCTTTAGTCATAAGCTTCATTCCGGCGATCGCAAGATTCCTTGTGAGTATTGCCATTCAAGTGCTCGGCGCTCCTTCTCGTCAGGCATTCCCTCTGGGAACACCTGCATGGGTTGTCACAAGATTGTAAGAACCGATCGTGACAGCATCAAAAAAATTACAGAAGCCTATAACAACAATCAGCCAATTGAATGGGTCAAGGTTCATGACCTGCCTGATTTTGTTCGCTTTCCACACAAGCGGCACGTTCAGGCCAAGGAGCAGGGAGGGGCAGGCCTGGCTTGTCAGGAATGTCATGGCAAGGTTGAGGAGATGGAAGTGGTTGAGCAGGGAGCGCCATTGCAGATGGGCTGGTGTATCGGTTGTCACAAAGAACGCAAGGCACCGCTTGACTGTCTATCTTGCCATTATTGATTCACTGACTGTTTGACGTCGAATAAACGAGGGTCGATACAAAATGAATAAAGATCAAATGGATAAAATGTCCCAGGGTAGCGAGCCAAAGCGCCAGACGGCAGTCACCTCGATTCCTGGTTATACGATGACCGACCGTGGTCCAGAAGTTTTTGCTCCCTTAGACGGCCCGCTTGAGGCGCCAGTGAAGGTGATTGAAAAAGGTCATCTTTACATGGGTGTTGAAGAAGTAATGCCGGAAGTTGACTGTGCCGAAGCGCCTGCTAGCGCCGGTGACGAGGCCATTTCCAAAACGAACGTAGATCGTCGTGACTTCCTGAAGCTTTTTTCTGCCGCAGCTGTTGCTAGCTCGGCTGCGTGTGTTCGTCGCCCACTTGAAAAAGCTGTGCCGTACGTGAATCAGCCGGTGGACCAAGCGATTGGTATTCCCACATATTATGCATCTACCTGCGGTGAGTGTGCTGCGGGCTGCGGTATCACAGTGAAAACCTCCTCTGGTCTTCCCATCAAGATTGAGGGCAACCCAGAGCACCCTCTAAGCCAGGGTTCAACGTGTGCGGCTGGTCAGTCTAGTCTCCAGGCGCTTTTCCATCCTGAGCGCCGAACAGCGCCAGGTTTTAACGATGGCACTCGTCTTTCCACTTATGCCTGGAATGACATGTACGAAACCCTTGCTAAGCGCATCGACGGCAAAAAGGTGGCCATCTTTACCGGTGGCTCAACTGGATCGCGCAACTCATTCTATACCGACGTGTTGAAGAAAATGGGCGGATCCGAAAAAGATCTCTATACCTACGAATCAAATTCTCTTTACGAGGCAATCTCAGAAGCTCACCAAATGGTTTTCGGCGTTGAGTCGATGCCTCGCCCTGATATGCGTCTTGCCAAGGTGATTGTCGGACTCGGCACCGATTTTCTTGATGTGGGTGTGTCACCTGTTTTCTTTGCAAAGAATTTTGGAAACTTTCACTCCTACCGTGCAGGCGCTGACTTCGGTAAATTCATCCAATTTGAAACAATGATGACCCAAACTGGCGCTAAGGCCGATGAGCGGCATGTGATCCCGCCTTCAAGTGAAATCGTCGTTTCTCTGCTCCTTATGAAGTCACTTCTTGAGAAGAACGTTTCGGGCTCAGCAAAAGAGCAGGCTAGTCGGATTCTTGCAGCTAATTCCACAATCCTTAGCGACGGCTATGATCTTGTGGGCATTAGCAAAGATGTTTTTGATCATGTGGCTGAAGAGTTGCTTAAAGCGCCGTCCATGGTGCTAGCTGGTAACAGTGCATTTGATCAAAATGCTACAATGCTTCAAGTTGCTGCCGCACTTATCAACGATATGATTGGTGCTTACGGCAAAACTTTGTTTATTGATCGTGGCTGGATGCGTTCACCAGTGCGCTCTGGCGACCTGGCGCGGTTTATGGAAAATGCCGGCAACTACGAGGTCGTATTCTTTATCGACACCAACCCGGTATTCTCGGTTCCTCAGTCCTTTGGGTTTGTGGACATCGTCAAGAAGATCCCGATGGTTGTCAGTATGCAGTCTTCGCCAGTTGAAATGGATGACTATGCACAGGTCATTCTGCCGATCAATCACGCTCTGGAAAGCTGGGGTGATGAGCACCCTGTTGCTGGATTCTGGTCTGCACGGCAGCCGGTTGTTCGTGCTGTGAAAGACACACGCCAAGCAGAGGATATCTTCCTGTGGTTACTTGCAGCGCAGAAAAAGAGCCTTGGCTACGCCGATTACCGAGCCTACCTGTATGATAAATGGAAAGCGCTCATGGCATTAGTTGATGTCAAAGGTGTGGATTTCGATACCTTTGTCAAAGCCGTATTGCGTCGTGGATTTGCAGGAAAACTTGAAACCCGCCCTGCGCCGTCAGTAAAAGAAGTCGCTGGATCTTTCAAAATTGCTGAGGTGGCCACCACCAAGGGCCTTCGTTTGCTTGCTCCATTGGATCCTCGTCTTGGGGATGGTCGTGGCGCCGATAAGCCGATTCTACAAGAAATTGGCGATGGGATGACGACCATTGCATGGGATAGCTGGGTCGCGATGAATCCAAACACAGCTGCCAAGATGGGCTTTAAGCGAAATGATGTGCTGTCAGTAGAAACAGACGCTGGTGCTCTTAAAGTGGCTCTCTATCCGCTTCCTGGTCTGCACGCAGATGCGGTGGTTATTAACCGTGGTAACGGGCACGCCAAAAGCGCTGGTGTCGTTCAAGGTGGCGTCGGCGTTGATCCGTTGGTACTTGTGGGAAAAACCGTTGATGCTGCAACCAAGGCTCCGGTTACCTCTGGCATGGCTGTAAAAATCTCCAAAACTGGTGAAATATACCGCCTTGCTGCCATGCAGAAAAGCCATGACATTGGAAATCGTACTGGCATCGTCAAGAAGTACTCGGTTGAAGAAGTTAAGGCCTACAAACGCGAGCGCAGCCTTGACGATGTTCCGGATCTTTATCCTGCGCTGGCAGAAGACGAGGCTGCCCAGTACCGCTGGGGAATGTCTGTCGACCTCACGAAGTGCTCAGGTTGCGGTGCCTGTATGGCAGCCTGTGCGGTTGAGAACAACATCCCTCAAGTTGGTCGTGACCAGATTCTGCTAGGTCGCGAAATGCATTGGGTTCGTATGGATCGCTACTTTGCGGGCGACGTAGACAATCCTCAGGTGACGTTCCAACCGATGATGTGTCAGCAGTGTGCTCACGCTCCTTGTGAGGCTGTTTGTCCGGTTATTGCAACGAGCCACGACCCTGAAGGCATTAACTCAATGACCTACAACCGCTGTATTGGTACTCGTTACTGCGCGAACGCCTGCCCCTACAAAGTACGCCGCTTTAATTGGTGGACTCACAAGTGGGGCGTCATGGGCGATCGTCCTCAGGACCGTATGCCAAGGGCACTAAATCCAGAAGTAACGGTTCGTACCCGTGGCGTCATGGAGAAATGTAATTTCTGCGTCCAGCGCTTACGCCAAGCCAAATACGTGGCTAAAGAGCAGGGTCGTCTCATTCGAGACCTGGAAGTCATGACCGCGTGTGCTCAGGTCTGTCCAAGTGACGCCATTAGTTTTGGTAACCTTAAGGATCAAGGTAGTCGAGTTAGCCTTGATCGTAACGAAGCTCGGTCCTATCTAGCTTTGGGTGGCGATCCCGACAAGAACGAGTTTGGAATTAAGACTAAGCCAAACGTTAGCTATATGGCTATCGTTGCGCATCGTGAGCCACTAGGTACCGGTCAAGAAGGACATGGAGCTAGTCATGGTGCGGGGCGTGCTTCAGCTGGCAAACATGATGCTGAGCCGGTGCATGGTGAGGCCGCTCCTGCAGCTGCAGCTCCAGAATCCGCTCCAGTGGCTCCTGCCCCCGAGGCAGCACCTAGTCCGCATTGATGAGTTGAAGTCTTAGAACTGGTGCGCTTCTTAACAGTTTCTTTCCTGGAGTGAAGGCGAATGAGTGAGATTAAGTGGGAAAAAACAATATCGGACGTGAATAACGAAATTCTCGTCAATCTGGAACGCCCGCATAAAATGTACTATGTGGCCCTGGCAGCATCTGTTGCCTGCGTGCTCTTGTTTGTGACCATGGTGGGTTACCACACAGCGGTAGGCTTGGGGGTTTGGACGGGCTTTGCACCTCCGACATA
>CAMDGW010000079.1 GCA_945897695.1 Pseudobacteriovorax antillogorgiicola
AATTTTATGGAATGCATCACTGTCCAGCAACTGCCCTGACTCGGAAATTTGCCGGGAGTTTGCAGCAGCATTCATTAGCGCATCGATAATCCATTGCAACGTTTTTGGGGCGAGTACTTCTGTGCCATTAGTCAGTAACATTGCCATCAGGCCAGCCAAATATACCGCGCTATTCTTGCGGATATCTTGCCACCAAAGCACCCTGGGATTAATCGCCTGACGAACCGAGTCCATGGTTTGCCTTAACGCCGAAAATTTAGTCTGTGATGAACTTCCAAGAAGAATCCTACCTTATCACACAGAGAAACGTCCGGCCACATTATGATAACAAACTGTAATTACAAACATAATCATATTTTTATGTAAAAATTTTTAAACGTTTTTCCAGGATTACCGATACCACCCCTTGTGGTCGGCGGCGTTCGCACTGAAGGAAAAAACTGTGACATTAGCGCGAGAGTTATTTGATTTTCTGGGTGAAAGGTACATCTTGGTTATAGAGCCAAGGATGAACTTTCGCGTGACGATTCAAGGTTTTTTGACACGGCTAAAGTGCTCCAAGGTAAAACTTGTGGGCAGTGTTGAAGAAGCCAGACAGGAAATCAGGTCAAAAAAAATCGGGTTCATTATCGCAGAATGGTTGCTTCCCGAAAAAAACGGACTCGAGTTTTGCAGGGAACTTCGGAAGGATCCAAGACACAAGACGACCCCTTACCTACTGATGACCACGGAAAACTTAAAAGGAGACATCGTGCTCGCTAGCGAGGGCGGCATCAGCGCCTGCTTACTTAAACCGTTTTCGTTCCAGGACTTTTGTGATCAATTACGAGTTATTCTTGCCGGCGAAAAAAACCCTTCACACATCCAATCACTTTTGGAAAGAGCCGAGTCTTACATCGAGAAAAAAGAATATTGGGTTGCTGATGCTCTATTTTGTGAAGTGCTGACTTTGAAACCAAGTTCTGCACGCGCCATCTGTGGAGTCGGACGCATTGAATTGGCCAATCAAAATCTAGACAAGGCTATTGTCTGCTTTAAACAGGCCGTCGCGAATAATCCCGAATACATCGATGGATACCGGCAACTTTTGAAGATATCCACAGAGAAAAATGACCATGAAGGAATTATCCAGGGAGCAACCATACTGCACCGCTTAAGTCCGGAAAATCCGAAATATCCATTGCTAATTGCAGCGTCACAAATGGAACTTGGTCGTTATTCAGCTGCCGAGGAATTTTTTAAAATCACCGTGAACCTTTCGCCAAGCTTGGCTTCAGGCTACCGGGGACTTGGAAATCTCTATCTGCGAACCAAGGAGTTTGTGAAAGCATCCATCAATCTTGAGAAAGCTCTAGATATTGAAACATCAGATGTATCGACGCTCAACTCCCTCGGCACGGCCTATGTTCGCCAAAATCTTATCGACAAGGGGATCGAAAGATACAGACTTGCGCTAAATATAAACGCCCAGGATCCCCGTGTTCTTTTTAACCTGGGTCTCGCCTTAGAAGCAAAAGGCAGGTTGGCAGAGGCTTTTGAGGCTTTTCATAAGGCATTGACGTCCGATCCCGACTTTCAAAAAGCGCATAGAAAACTTAATGAGATCAAAAATAAGCTACCTCCAAGCTCGTTTGCTCACAAATTAGCCACAGCCCTATAAGCTAGCGCTCATTTACCCTGGGAATAAAAATCACTCGCCCCCTTGCGGCTGACCATGCCTTGAGTTAAAACTAAACAAGGCAATCTGATTAATTATTAAACAAACCCAGGTTAAACGTATGATCATGAGAGAAGAAGCTTCAAACCAAGCACAATCAGCGATTCCGCAGGATGAACTGGCCGCAAATCATGAGCTGTACGTTGGTCCGCAAACTTTAGATCACGACATCGACGGCCTCGAGCTATCTGATGCTGCGAGAACCCTTGGCATTTCTATTGATGAAATCTGGAGACGAATCAGAAATGGTCGACTCATTGCCCGGACCTTACGCGGCAAAGTGCTTGTCTACACAGACATGAATGAGTTCCTGACGCATGAAGGACTTCCGCCCCCACCAATTTCGACGAATAACTCCCCCTTGACCACCATGACCCACTTTGAACATACGCCGAACCAGTTTCCCGTTGTTTACGGTGGGCAATCTAGCGGACAAAGCCAGGAACTAGCCCTGCTCATTGATCATCTGAGCTTGGCCAAAGATGAGAATCGGGAAATTCTTAAGCTGACGCAAGACTCCATGAACCGTCTTACCCAAATGACGGATGCCATAATTGAAATGAAGGACGCCATGCTCGCGGCCAAGGATGAGCAGGTGACCACCCTCAGGCAAACCCTGTCGAACCAAGCCCAGGAATTGGTGAGAGTCCTAAAGGAAAAAGAAGATCTAGAAACGCTGGCCCAAGCGCTTCAGTCAAAATAATCCTTCACTTGCTATCCCCCCCCAATTCCTTCATCATGGGTAAAAGACCAACCCTTTTGAAGGTATTCGGAGTGCGGGCATGCTCAGCTCGGGATTAAAACTCGCCGCGACTGTCGCAATATTGCTTACATCATCGGGCTCGGCCCTTGGCACTGAAGTACCTGAGGGCTATCCGACACCGCGCGCAATGGGTCTTGGCGGGGCGTTCACAGCGATCGCCAACGACGAATCGGCATTCTGGACCAATCCAGCAGGTATAGCCCGGGTCCGCAAAGCCCGGAGTCGTGAGGGAATTCACATCATGAAAGTGCCCAACCTCACTTTGGGCCTAAATGCATCCAGTCGAAGTTTTTATGGGGCCATTCAAGGCGCCTCAAGTTCAGGTGTTGCCGACGTCATAGCGTCTTCAAACATCAGTACATCAAAGCCCTTTTATGCCAGGGCAGCGGCTTTTCCAGTGGTGATGTTTGAACCTGAGAAGAATCAGCCCATGGGATTTGGCGTGCTAAGCAACTCGGTCATGCGTATTAGCATCAACAAAGAAATTCCAACTGACGCTCGCGTAAGTGCTATTACCGATGTTGGGGCAAGCTTTGGCTACGCCTATTCAAATTTGGCAAATCGCCTGAGCATGGGTTTCACATTCAGACCAACCTATCGCTATGCTTACGAAGATACAGTCGCTAGCAGTGAGTTGAAAAGCCGAACGGCAATCCTGAAACGTATTAAAAAAGACAGTAACCGCGGACTCGGGCTTGGGGCTGATTTCGGCATGCTCTTTACTTTGGCAGATTTTTGGTTTCCTACAATTGGCTTGGCCATCCGTAATCTCCCAACAGGGTGCGTAAATGACTACCTAAATCCCTTTACCGAAATCCGTCAAAAAATATGCGGGACGACTTATACGGGCTCCCAAGGAAACCCAGAAGCATTATCTGTTGTCGATCCTACGGATACCAGGCTCGGCCTATCCATAAGCCCACGAATTGCAAAGAATTACGGAGTCAGGTTATCAGCCGACATTCAAAATGTTTATATGGGTACGGGAAGTGTCTATTACGGATTACCTGGACTCGATATTTCGAAGATGATCCATGGCGGGATCGAAATTTTTTCAGGAAACCCTCTTGAACGCACACCTTTTGCGGTCCAGGTCGGCGCAAACCAAGGGTTTGTCACCTGGGGCTTTGTCCTTAATTCACCCTTAGCGAGCCTAGAGTTTGCAAGCTATGCGGTAGACGTAAGTAGTACAGTTAAACGGGTGGAAGATCGACGTTACATCGCCTCTCTCAGCGTGATGCTTTAGTCACAGGAGTTTGACATGATCAGGAAATCATTAAGTCTCACAAAAATCGCCGTCTTGAGCTCGCTACTTATAGCCTGCTCAACGTCACCCATTAGCCAGCAGCAGGAGCCGGTAAAAGGTCGACGAGGAGGCGGACATTCAGGCAGTATTGCTAAACCGGTGGGACAAGTTACTGCAAAAAAAGCTCCTGTCCCCGTACCAATCGAAAGTGAATACAGCGAGTTCTTTGAACGTCTTTCATCTGCTGACAAGGATTTTACAGAAAAAGATCGGCAGGCATTTTTAACATTTGCACCCAATCCACCTGCGGGGACCATCCACCAAGCGGCAATCGTCGTTGGAATTTTAAGGGATATTGTGACCCCCGTTGGCGGCCAAAAAACGACCTTCCGTGAAATGGATCTAGCAGCAAAACAATCCGCTGAAGGCAAAGACTCAACATCTGTCATTGAGACGACTCCTGCTAAAGTTGAACCTTCCATGATTATCGAATCCCGCTGCCGAGAAAAGGGCGTAGACTGTGTCGCCGCTCTAGCAAACAACCCTCATCTTCGGACGCATGCCGTTTATACTTTGGCACTTGAGGCTAGCCGATTTGAAGGTAATAGCCCTCTTTTCGTTCAAAACCTTACAGCAGCCCTCAAAACTGAAATTCAATCCTGGGGCGACTTAGCAAAAAAAATGGGAATGGACGTCCAAGCTGTTGGTTCACCTGTTACGGAGTCATCGCCTCCAACAAGCAATCCAGAAGCGCCTGCAGTGACTGTATCCCCAGATGAAAACACTGCAGCAAATCAGAGTCTGGCGAAGGCTATCGAGTATGCTGGCAAGGAGGATTTAGAAAAGGCGATTGCGGAGGCAAGGAAAATTAAGCAGGGGACAGACATCTACCAAACTGCCCAAGAAAACCTGAAGACATGGGCAAACAAGGTTGTTCAGGATTTGCGAAGACAAGCCGCTAATCAGTACAGGTCAAGTTCTGGTACAAATGAAACAATTGGAAAAAAATCACATCTCGAGAAGGCTAAAGTCTTTCTTGAGGTTGCTATCGCGAAGTATCCAGAGGCATCCACCCTTGAAACGGTGAAGGAAAATCTTGAGATCATTAATAATGAACTCGGACGACTCAAATAGAAAAAGCGCTTGGTTTTACCAAGCGCTTTTTTCTAGCATAAACTTAAGTTTATTCATCTTCCTGGACAGCCTCGCCGTCCTCCTCACCGCCCTTACCATTTAGGCGGCTTCTTACCATTTCAATGGGAACACCGAAACTAATGCCGTCTTGAGGTACGTTCAGGAATGTCGGGTGTTTGTTAGCGAGAAAAGACACTGCCTCATCAATTGACGAGAATATAGGATACTTCGATGTGTAGTCATAAGACATTAACAGTGCCCGAGGCTTCTCCATGACACCAGTAAACAGGAAGGGGATGCGAACACGCTTCATGAGCTGCATCAACTCTTCGAGGAAATCTGCTGGGACTTCTTTTTCGTCCTGAAGATCAAAAACAATATAACGAAGGTGCGTACCAATTAGCCAGTTGTGAACTGCCACGACAAAGTCAGCCCCTACAAAACCGTCTACAGGAGAACCCAATGACGCCATGGCATTCGATACAGGACGCAATGTCTGGATGACATTCATAACAACCGCACCGCGGTCAATCTTCTCCGGGATAAACTCTAACATCCGAAACGACTCCCATACATTTTAGTCATTAGCAGAAAGATTCCATTACTAGTGGAAAGGGAGGGGTGACGTCAAGTTTCCGTAGCTGGAATCGTGCTTTCGCCATCATTAATTGTGAATTCGACACCCAATCGTTCCTTTTGACCAAAGCTCGCCAGACCATCCACCCAACGATTGACGAGATTCCTCTTAATACTGTGAAGCGAGGTTTTCCTAAAATTTTCGCGTAGTTCCGGAAGAATCCGCACAAGAACATCACGCATCTCATTCTCACCAAGAGCCTCATAGCGTAATTTTTTCATGCGAAGAGGTATTTTTCCTGTTCCTGCCAAAAAAATAAGCCGCTCGTCCTGATCCGGGTCGATGGTGCCCGATTCAATGAGCTTTGAGACGGACAGGTCGATGCCAAGCTGGACTGTGGCGATCCACTTGCCTTTGTGTCGGTCGATCTCACTAGGAAGCTGATCAAATGTCATAGCAACCTGCCAATCAATACCATCACCATCCCGCATAAATTCAAAATTATTCTGGGATAACCAGTTTTCCCACTCTGCCTGAGCACTGGTTAAGCTCTTGATAACAGGCTTGGATGGGAGCCGATCAAATTCCATGGCAACCTCAATATCTTCGGGTTATGGTACATTTATGACCATTATGAATAACACCCGCCAAGAGTCCACTAGAAAATTATACAAAGCTGCTGCTTTGGTAACTTGGGCTGCCTTTATTTCTGGATGCACATATCAGCTCACAAATCTTAAGTCAGCTAGTCCGAATAATATTCGTACTATATACATCGAAGCGATCTACGACACATCTTCAGAAGCGGCGCCTCACGAACTACTTTGGGATGAGATTCAGAGAGCCATTGCTGCTAATGGACAACTGAAACTTGTCTCTTCTTATGAGGCTGATGCGGTACTCAGAGCCCATATCGTGAAAAATCAAATGGGTAAAGCTGGTGAACGAAAAGCACCAGTAGTTAGTAGACGAACAACTGAGCCAGATATTTTTTCTGGCCAGCAGCAACCTCCAACACCAGGGCAATTGAGAGATATCAGTATTGCCGATGATTACTTCATGAAAACATCGTGGTCATCAGTAGTTCAAGTAGAGGTTTGGGATCTGACAACAAGGAAGCTTGTGCTTCAAAGGCAGTACCCAATCTCGGGAGAAATTCCAACCATACGCGGCGATGTTCCGACTGAAATTCATCATCTTCGCAATGAAGAGTCTTTTCAGCATGGATTTGCCAATGCCTCTAGAAGTATTGCCGAAAGAATTGTTGGAGATCTTCTGATCCGTTAAGAGACTCAGCTCTTCTTAAGTTCACGTTCGATTGAGCTCGACATGTTTGGAAGGTCTCTCGTCTGACCCATGAAAGTGACGTTGAGCTGCAGTAAATAACTAGCTCCGCGCTCCTCAACTCCGTAGCCTTTTTCCCGAGAAAAACCAAGTCCCCAGCAACCGCTAGCAGAACCATAGACAAGACTGACCTTTTGACGGTAATCCCTGGCGGGCGCCTCATTAATCTTTTCTTTCTGTGAAAAACTCCAGCTTGCTGACAAGGGATTTGTCAACGAAGTGACAAAAGTTAACGATTTTTCGGATGTAGTAATGAAATCAAGTTTACCTAAATTCAGCGTCGGCACGCGTTCTATCGTGTAGCCAAAGGAAACATTAGATTTCAGAAAATCAGGAGGAACCAAATTTGCGGCAAACTTTGTCTGAACTTTGTCGTAAATATTATACTTGGACGCTCCCGAAAGAGACCATCGAGCAACCGACAGACCAAGGGATGCATCCAGATCACTCCAAGGACGATTTTCCCTCCTCTTTCCTTCCGTTTTTCTACGAATCTCTTTCAGACGATCATAGGAAATTGAGGCCCCGAAATTTACTGGCTCTATATAGTCGGTATCAAGCAGTTGATATCTGTTTGTAAACCATTTGGTCTGATCATTAGAAAATATGTCATCAGCACCTTTCACGGGTCTATCCATTGTGTAAAGCAGATCTCGACGCGCACGCTCTTCTGACGAAAGCTTTGCCATCTCTTTGGCGTGCGCCTCGCTCTGCGCACCCACAAGAGTTTTCCAAAGTTCACTGTAGAGTTTCCAGCGGTGAGACGTGGAGAAAGTAACAATCTGGTACTCGTCCATAAACTCGGTCGGAGAAATATTGTCATCCGAACCGGCGCGGTCCGTTGCAAACCAAGTTGGCGGCGTCTTTCCTAACAAAGCCCCATTGTCGCCATAGGGACCACGACGTCGCACCACAGGACGAGTCGCTAACGTCATAGACCAATTCATGACGTGCTGGACGATACGCCTTCCGGATTCGTCAGAAAACCCCCCAAGCCATTGAGGAAGTAAACTCTTGCCATCGATCGGCAGCTGAAAACGAAGTCCTGTTTTCCAAGTCTGGAGCGAGCTATCTCGAGATATCGCAGTGGAGTTGTTTTGGCCGTCAAATGTCATCAGACGAGCTTCAAGGTCTGTGAAATGATCCACCTGAACTGCTGTACGATTGGTGAGAGGCGCAAGTATGGATGCTTCAACCCGCCGCCAGTGTCCCGAGGGAAGCCACTGGGTCGAATATTCCGAATCCGTTTTAGTTCCTGAGTTACGAGTGATGCGATAATCATCTGCCAATAATCGGGTATAAACGGGCAACCCATCTGATTTGACCGTATACCATCGGGAGCGAGCCTGAGCCACTAGCGGTAACTGGTAACCTTCAAATCTGTCGTTTAAGCGAGACGGATCACCCAGATAAGATCCAAGCCCCAAAAAATAGGAACTGCCATCGTAAGTCAGGCGAGAGCGCACCGCGTTGATGGCACGCTCCCCGTTACCAGCATCAAAGCCTGGCTGAACTGATTCTGGAATGTAGACGTCCGGATTATATTGCCGGTCAGAGAAAACATCTCCCGCCGTAACAAATGCTAGACGCTCACCCAAGCGTTCATAGCCACGCCATTTTGCCTGCCCGCGGTAAGTATTAGAGGGAGCACGAAACGCGCCCAGGATATTGGCTTCACATCGTTGGCTTACAACCGGGTCGGAGTCTAAGCACTCCTTTGCGTTTGTTTCCCACCACTCCCGCTGAGACAAGCGAAGCCGAGTATAATCTCGGCCAGTATATCCACTAATATCGGCAGGTTTTGTGCCAGAAGACTGCTTTCTAGCAATCCCGAGTCCATCAGTAAACATCTCACGAAGGTTGCGTCTGGTGGCGCGCTGCTTAAGCCACAAGCGATCGCGCATGCCTTCGAGATTGAGCTGTAATCCGCTGTATTGCCGTCTCTTCCAGCGCACCTCAAGACCGGCTCTTAAACCTCTTTTTTCGAAAACGTCGCCTTTGATTGTAGCGTCTTTATCGGATCCCAAATCCAAAAACAGTGGTTGTGAAAATCCTGAACCTGAAACGGCATCTTCCGTGAATGTTGGCATAAGAAGTCCCGACTGACGACGGTCCTTGATAGGAATCTTAAGCCACGGCACATAAAGAACAGGCACACCCTTTATTTCAAGGAGAGCATCGTAAAAAGTTGCATAACCACCCATCTGCGCATCCGTCGAGGCAGCACGAATACCCCACGCAGGTTGTTCATCTTTCTCACAGTGGCACGGCGTCCAAAGCGAGTGTTTAGCCATAAAATCGTTACCGTTGGTTTTTGTTATTTCGTCACCCTCCAGACGAAAATAACTAGGGCGCTCAGAGCCTGATGACAACATTGCCGTAACTTTTGACTGCTCCCAAAAATCACGACGTTTGCGCAAAGTGTTACGGCGAGCTTCTGTCATATGGGCAAAAGCCGGGTTCTCCTGTTTCTTTACTAGGTCTTCTTCCTCGAGAAGTCTTGCATAGGAATTTATTTCATCGGGACCAGGGTCCTGCCCAACTTTGGCTTTTCTTCGAACACTTTGACGGACTTCGTCCTTCTTTTTTGCAATATCATCAAGGCGAGCCTTTCGATCAGCTTCAAAATCCAATTCCGGAATTGAAAAGCCGAGAACATCTTTCGCAATACGATCGGCCTGATCTCGATCATTAACGATCATCCTTGCGCCCTTCAGCTGGAAATCATTGGTTTCCAGCAGGAACTCGATATGTTCACCCGTTAGAATTTGGTCGGCAGCCAAAATAACCACGTGACCTTCAGCCGTTATTTTTCTGTTTTGCTGATCCACGACGACCTTGTCGGCAGTGACGATACTTCGAGATCCGATAGCAATCACATCACCATCAAAAACCTGCTGCTTACCATCTTTGGTAAAACCGGTCGTGCGCGCATCGAAAAAAAGCTGGGGACGACCGTTTTCAGATTCGGGAATGATCTCTCCTGGAATGGGCACCGTAACATTCGACTGCTGAGACAGTCCTGTCACCGCCCAGCAGAACACTGCGGCAATCAACGAGGCATAGATGATGGTTAGGTTGTGTTTCATCAATCCTTGAATTTCCTGTCAACGATCCAGCCTTCGCGCCTGAAAAATGAAAAGACCTCACCCACAGCAGCCACAGAACCAAAAATCAGCCAAGGGCTTTGATTTTGCCATTGGCCCTCTAAGAGAGCCCGCTCCCAGGCAGAAGCAAAAGATTCCATCATCGGACCATCAATGCGATGGTCTTGTCCATCCCAGGAACGCGACGAGGGGATCTTGAACCTGATTACGTCACTGATTTTACCTCTTATTTCGGTCCATATGCCAGATGCATCTTT
>CAMDGW010000080.1 GCA_945897695.1 Pseudobacteriovorax antillogorgiicola
AGTTCACGAACATTTCCTGGCCATGCGTAGCTGGTAAGTAAAGACATTTCTGAGTCTAAGGGCATGCTTAGATGTTTTCCACATTTGCGATTATAAATTGCCAAAAAATGTTCAACGAGCGTTGGAATGTCTTCTGTGCGCTCACTCAAGTCAGGTGCTTTCAAAGTGATGACAGCGACGCGGTAGTACAAATCCTCTCGGAATTTTCCCTCATTCATCATCTGGATCAAGTTTCTATTGGTGGCACAGACAATTCGTGCTCTAAGCTTAACGGGTTGGTTTCCTCCCAGTGGCGTGAATTCGCATTCTTGGATAACACGTAGCAGCTTTGCTTGCAGCGATTGAGGCATTTCGCCAATTTCGTCAAGAAAAATTGTGCCGCCAGAGGCTGCATCAAGAACTCCCTGACGGTCTTGTTTCGCATCAGTAAACGCCCCGCGCTTGACGCCAAACAGCTCACTTTCGAGAAGTTGATCAGGGATGGCGCTGCAGTTGATGGCAACAAAGGGGCCATTACAACCAGATGCTTTGTGAATCGCGTGAGCAATTAATTCTTTTCCGGCGCCGGAGCTTCCGTTGATAAACACTGTGCTACCAGTCGGTCCAACCTGCATGATTAGCTGACCAAGGTTCATAATGGCTCGACTGGATCCCTTGATGCCGCACTCGTCAAGAAAAGTTTCGACACGATTATCGGATCTTTGGGATTGAAATAGCGCTTGGATTTTAGGAAGCAAAGAATCAATAGGGTCTGATTTTACAAAAAAACCGTCAGCACCATTTCTCACCGCTTCCACCGCCCGTTCAATGCAGCCAAATGCTGTTAGTATGACGATTTTGGCGTTTGAGTATTTCGCAAGATCCTTGATGTAGCCAAGGGAGTTGATATTTCCAAGCTGCATATCGAGCAGGATCAGATCGACAGATCGATTATCAAAAAAGTCTTTGCTGGGTATGCCTGATAGGGGCACTGTTTCAAAGCCAACGCTCTTGAGGGCGGTCGAATAGATCATTCTAGCTTCTTCCGAGTCGTCGATAACAAGGGCAATTTTGCGATTTCTAATCAGATGCATGAGCCACATTCCTTGAGCTTGGACCTGTATCATTGTGAAACAGGTGCCGTTCATGTTCTTGTTGGGCAGGTTCTAGCTTCTTGGAGCGGTTAGGTCAAGAGACGAATTTCCGCTATATCGGGGCGAAATTGTGTAGCAAAAAATCGATACACTGTTTCAGTTTGCTTCAGAATTCAGTGGGTTCTGGGCGGGTTGAAAGATTGGCCGCCCGTCCAATTGCGGGTTTGATGGCGAGTGTTTTATGGCATAGAGGTTGCTTTAGTGGTGTTGAAGAAGCGTTTACCCCAGTTGCACATGCGGAGCATGGAATGAATCTATTCATAGGTCTTTTGTTGGGACTTTCAGAGCTCGTCGTTTTTATGGCGAGGTTCTCTTTGCTTAGCAGTATCGCCTTTATTCAACACTTATTACAGGGAGGTGCATGGTGATTTGTTGTCATTCATTATCAGACGAGGGTGCAGGATATGCAGAACGTCATGCCGCTGAGGAAGCGGGAAAAATATCCAATGTGAAGGTGGTAGAGTCGCCTAAAATTCTAATCATTGATGATGATCCAGTATTTAGGTCAATTATGGTAAAGATCGGCACGGCGATGGGAATGCGGGTCGATGCGTTTGAGTCAATGCTTGATGTAGATCCGTTTTCTCAACTGAATAACTATGACGGAGCAATCATCGATTATTATCTTGGTCAGCAGGATGGTATCGATATCGTGTCTCACCTGCGCCCTTTTTTCTTGGGAATGCCCACGGTTTTGGTGAGCAGTGATCCAACTGTTGAATTGCGCTGCAAAGATCCATTAGCGATTGGCGTTCGGGAATTTGCATCCAAGGAGATCGGCGCAGTCCGGATTTTTGATAAAATGAAGAAACTGCTATCTAATCAAAGCTCCCGCTGATGCACGGTTGATTCTCGCGGCCAGCCCTCCGTTGGAGGTACCTTTTTTCTTGCTGTAATCCTAACGGCCATGCTCGCTAAGACTGCAGATTGTTCGAAAATTCTTTTTTCGTAGTCCAGGTATATCCGGTCGGGATCACCTAATGCGCAAAACACAAAAGGTTGTGTGACATTTCGTGATATGGATGTGACAAGGCCCGTTGTCGGTGCGAATATGTTCTTACTTCTCTTTGTTAGTGGGTGCGCTGAGGTCCCAATTTCTGTTAATTGAATGAAACGATGCATCAAATTAGTGCTAAGTTGGTCATGGGGCAGTCGCTTCCAAAGAATTGCTAGGCGGTCGGTTTTGGAACCTGAATGAGAAATAATTGACTCAATGTTGGCTTCGTCCTTCAGTTTTATCACGGCGCATTGAAGATTTAGTGCTGTCGCTGTTATGCCCATAATTCCTGCTAGCATGGCATCAGGCTCCTCTGTCTGCTGATATAATCCCGCCAAAGCCTTCTGTACCCAACGCTCTCTCTTTTGTTCCTGCATGGCTAATTGCGTCGCTATGATGGCACTACAATAGTTTAGGGCCAATGCGAGCTCTCGTATTGAAGGTTCCGAGGAAATTATGGTGAAAGGCATTTCCCAGCTGGCCCCCTCGCCTTGATCCAGCGCGTACAATGCTTTCGGATCTGCTAATAATATGACTTTCAGGTTTTCTAGGCGCGTTAGTGTTAAGGCATCCATTGACTTGGTAATGGGGCGTTCTTTGCCCAAATCAATGATCAGTATTGTTGGTTGCTGAACGAGATATTGATCGGGATTGACGATAACTTCAGAAACAGAGACGCAAACGGCAGCTGCATTCAACTTGAGCAGCTTTTCCAATAGTTTGTTTTTTTGGCTGTTATTATCCGTTGCAAGTAGGATTGGGGGTCTTTTGCTGATCATGGAGGCTCCCTTTTGACAGTTTTTGTCGCAGGTCTTCTTATGCAATGAGCATTCCAGGAGCGTTTTCTTAGGGAATCGGGATAATTGTTTGAAGTTGTCGGCTGGAATATAATGAAACAAGGGAAATGAAATAGAGGCAGTTACCCAATGCGTGTGGATAAACCAATTGCAGTAGTTAGTTTAATACTGGCTTGGCACGTTTATGCATTTTCCTCATCTGCAGTTGCAGGCGACGAGCCGGCTCCAAGGAGTGGTTCCATTGGAGCTCCTATTTGGCCGCCGAGTGGTCCAGTTTTAGAGTCTGTCGCAGCTCGTCAGGATCTTTTATATTCTAAAAGGCCATCGATGCATGGATCTCCTACCTGGATATTTCCTCTGGACCTGTTGTCGACCCCTGCAAGTTTAGTACCGCGCTCTCGTTCGGATCTGCAAAGTGATGCAAATGTTGGATCAGGTTCCACCCAATCCCCTGCGCTCTTCGCCGTACTATCGAATACCTTTGAAGGTGGTTCGGTAGCGTTGAAGCATGGAGAAGTGTTGTTTCAAGGGGGGGCTTTTGTCTCGGCGAGTGCGGGAATTCAGCGAGAAAGTCTGAAAAAGACCGGTAAAAGTGAAAAATTCAGTTCAACGGTGACCGATCAGATAGACCTGCCAGCAGCTGCAATATCAATCGCCGGTCGGATAATGCCGGGGATGTGGCTCGGGTTTTTTCGCGAGTGGCGGCGGTCTTTTAGCAAGACCACCAACGAGGTGAAGGTTTCTGGGCGAACGGGTTTAAATGAAGTTGCTTCTAGACGAGATATGGCGAGGACCGCCTTAGGCTTTGAGTATCAGTCACAGCCTTTTCACCTTGGTTTGGAGGTGAGTACTGATAACGATGACAGGCTTCCCTCCCGCACCTATTCACTGCCTGGACGCTTAGCTTTTGGTCGCTCTTACTGGATCGGAATTGGTATTAAGCGAACGGATGCAGATGACAAGATCAATAGCGAGCTGTCTTCCGTGACAACTTATGAAGTGAGTCTAGGTAAACAGCTGGAGCAAGTTGCCCTAGAAATTGGGACCACTCGCCAGTCTGGTCATTTGCACTCGGATGCAGGTGAGGGATCCTCTAAGGCCAATATATTATTTATCCGTGCTGGATGGGGCGAAATGGTAGGCTTGAGATTCCTGGGCAGGCTGTCGATTAAGAGTTTTGCCACAGAGAACAGTAATCATATTGTGGACAAGGGTAAGGTTTTCTCTGTGGACTTGGGGTTGAGTCGGGTTCGTTGATGGTCCCTAAATACTGATTTGGCAGGTCCAATGGCATATTATAGAATAATCCAAGCAAAAACTTGGGAGGTAAGCCATGTCTATAGAAGCCTTGCGCCATGAGATCGAAGAGCTTCGCTTGGAGGTCACCCGTCACCCTCTATTCTTCCGTCAGTGGTCGATCAGTGACCTCCGCAAGGTTATGGAGCATCATGTTATTGCAGTTTGGGACTTCATGGCCCTTGCCAAAACTCTTCAGCGGGGACTTACGAGCATGGAAAGCCCTTGGCTTCCGCCAGAAGATCCGATCGCTGCGCGGATGATCAACGAAATCATTGTTGCTGAAGAAAGTGATCGCATTGATCCGATCAATTTCCACGGTAGTCATTTTGAGCTTTATTTGGCGGCCATGGACGAGGTAGGGGCAGATGTATCCGCTGCTGAGCGATTTCTGGCAAGCCTGGCTACTGGGACTCCCTTTGTTCTGGCGCTGGAGGCCAGTCGAATTCCACCTGCCTCCCAAAGATTTGTACGTCATACGATGAGTATGGCTCAAAGATCCTTACATGAAGTCGCTGCGAGCTTTCTATTCGGAAGGGAAGACGTCATACCGGAGATGTTTCAGCATATTTTACCGATTCTCCCGAATTCAAGTTGTGTCCACTTTCGCGCCTATCTCGAACGGCACATTCATATTGATGGCGAAAACCATGGGCCGATGGCAGTGCGTCTGCTGGAAAGTCTCTGTGGACAGAGCCAAAAACGTTGGCGAGAGGCTGCTGATGCTGCAGCTTCGTCATTGGCGGCGCGCCGCCGTCTGTGGGACGATGTTTTGGCTGCTTTGGGGCCGCATGTTTCTCTTAGTCAGGGGGAACCTCTAGCGACTACTGCTGATACTGCAGTGGCTTCATGCTTTAACCTTTAATTTGGCGTCGTCAACCAGAAGGATTCCTTTGGCGTTTCAACATGCCTGGTTTGCTGCGTGAGGTGACTATTGATCCAAAACCAATAAGTCGTTGGCTTTAATGGCGGCCTAAATCAATTCAGATGAGAGAGTTTTCTTAGCATCGCAAAAGTATAGATACCTGTCTTGTGGCCATCAGAAAACTGAATAGACAGGGCGTACTGCCCCACCGAGTCAACCTTCATGGGGCGCACGGAGTCCTGGACAGTCTCTGGTTTAAGAATTTGTTCATGGGTCCATTCATCAATGCAGCTGGCACACGGACATTTACGGCGTAAATCAACCACGTCAAAACGAGATGCCTTGTCGTCGGTCCATGTGATCCCTAGGGTTCTTCCGTCGATCTGGCTGATTGATTTGACCCGGACTGCGGGTCCATTTTTTTGTGTCATGGAGTTTTGATTATTCATTAGTGTTCGTCCGTCCCGTCAGAGGTCGTTATTCCAAACGACGGTAAATTGATTGAGAGCGTCTTTATAAGCCTCATGAATGATAGAAACCTGAGAGGCAACTCCGCCCGCGATTTCGCAGTAGGAGCGGGAAGCAGCGGATCCTGGGTTAGCTTTTACCGCAGGGACCCCCTTATCGCTGGCTGTCGCCACAGCAGGTTCAAGTGGCACTTCGCCCAGGAAGCTCACTCCGAACTCTTTTGCGACTTTCGACCCACCGCCTTCACGGAAAATATAATGTTTCTTGTCGCAGCCATCACACACAAAGTAGCTCATGGTTTCAACCACGCCAAGAACAGGAACTTTCATAGTGTCGAACATGGCAACTGCTTTGCGTACGTCGATTAGTGCTACGTCCTGGGGTGTTGTAACGACTACGGCTCCCGTGATCGGCGCAGTTTGAGAGAGAGTTAACTGAATATCGCCAGTGCCTGGAGGGTAGTCGATAATAAGATAGTCGAGTTCGCCCCAGTTAACCTGGGTAAGAAATTGTTTGATCACTCCAGACACCATGGGGCCCCGGAGGATCGTGGCTTTATCTCCGCCAGCAAATAAACCAATTGACATCACTTTGACGCCGCCAGCAAAGGGCGGATTGATGAGGTTGCTGTTGCTTTGCATCGGTGCATCTGGCCGTGTCATGTGCGGTACAGAGGGACCGTAGACGTCGGCATCGAGAAGTCCTACTTTTGAGCCCGTAGCTGCTAGCGCGTAGGCGAGGTTAACAGCGGTTGTGGACTTGCCAACGCCACCTTTACCAGATGCCACGGCAATGATGTTTTTTACCTGACCGAGGCTAGCTGCGATGGGGCTTCCTGCCAGGGCAACTTGGCCTCGGGTCGTCGCCGTCATGTTGATAGTCACAGCGCCGATGCTTGGAAGCTTTTTCAATGCTTCTTCAGCCTGAGCTTTCATGGCGTCTTTCACAGGGCATGCAGGGGTTGTCAGGTTAATGTCTAGTTTGATGTCATTTCCCGTGATCACGATATTGCGCACAAACCCTAAGCTAACAATATCCCGGCCAAGGTCTGGATCCATGATAGAGCTCAACGCGGACTTTATAGAGTCTTCGCTGATAGTATTTTGACGACCCAGGATTTTATCTTGCATAGATTTTATAAGGCTCATAGTCAGTGCTCCTCATGCTCTTCCAGGAACCGCAGGGCCTGGATAGCTGCCTGACAGCCCATACCGGCGGCTGTGATCGCTTGCTTGAATGTGGGATCGGCAATATCGCCTGCGGCAAAAACCCCAGGAGTTTTTGTCGCAGTGTGAGTCGTGGTTTTGATGTAACCATGACTGTCTACATCGACCCAGGGTAAAAAGATGTCACTATTCGGTTTATGTCCAATAGCCATGAATAGTCCATCGACTTTCAACTCCTCGACTTTACCGTTTTCAACATTTTTGATGACAATACCGGTGACGCCTGTCTTGTCAGAAACTGGCTTTTCAATCACCCAAGGTGTGAGGATCTTGATCTTGGGATTATTTAGAACACGGTCAATCATTATTTTGGATGCCCGAAATTCTGCGCGACGATGAATGAGGTAAACTTGTGAGCAAAGTTTCGAGAGATAGTTTGCTTCCTCCATGGCGCTGTCACCACCTCCCGTCACAGCAACAACCTTATTACGATAAAAAAATCCATCACAGGTTGCGCAAGTAGAAAGACCTCGGCCCATGAGTTCTGCCTCTTGGGGCAGGCCTAGGGTTTTTGCGGTGGCACCTGTTGAAATGATGATGGCCTTTGCTTTGACTTCACCGCCGTCGGTCCACAGGGTAAAGGGACGCTTGGAGAAGTCTACTTTGGTGATGGTTTCATAAATAATTTTGGTGCCAAAGCGCTCTGCTTGGGCAGTCATTTCAGTCATGAGCTTCGGCCCCATGATCCCATGCTCAAATCCTGGGAAGTTTTCTACATCTGTCGTGGTCGTAAGCTGACCTCCATGCATGGTTCCTGCATAGATGACTGGCTTCAGGTTTGCGCGCGCAGCATAAATTGCAGCTGTCAGCCCAGCCGGGCCAGTTCCAATAATGACAACATCTTGCATGGTCAACTCCCAGCATAGATTGGGTTTTAAATCCTTTAATCGGTTCAGATCATACGAAAGACACTTGCCAAACAAAAGCAATAACAGCAGTGCGTTGGGGGATATCCAGGATTGTGGTTAAAAAATGGGCGCATCTTTGAATGTCGGTAAAACTTCAGGACATTGACGCAGTATCAGAACCACTTTAACCTTTGGCATGAGGATCTCTGGAACCAATCACCCGGAAGAGACATTTCGATGGCAGACGCGTCAGTTCACAAGTGTGAAATCATCATTTTAGAACATCATCTGGATGCATATGGACATGTTAATAACGTGGCTTACATAGGTTTTTTTGAACAAGCCCGGTGGGACTTGATCAGCTCTGCTGGGTGTGGCCTTGAGTATGTTAAGTCAACGGGAGTGGGGCCAGTCGTGCTAGAAATTCAGACTAAATTCAGAAAAGAGCTAAAGCTTCGTCAACGAGTGACTATAAAAAGTCAGATGGTGTCTTGGCGCTCTAAGATTGGAACGTTGCGCCAGTGGATGGAGGATGATGCCGGGGTTCTATATTGTGAAGCATTATTCACAATGGGTATGTTTGATTTAAAACAAAGGCGACTCGTTACTGCTGATGCAACATGGGCTCGAGCCCTGGGGCTTCCATCCCAATAGGATTTTATCCCTTAAATCCTGGTAGTTCAGATGCATTAGGGTGTCTAGCCCATTTCACCGCCTCACCGATAGCTTTCTTGTAATCGCTTTCTACCAGAGATTTATCCACTAGCTTCCTAAAGTAGTTAGCCCAGATGAACTGTTGAAAGTAGACGGGCTTTTCATCAAAAGCCCCTTTTTTTCGAGCATCTTCAGCTAACGAGCGGTAAACGTCGTCTTTTAAATCCATAATCCGGAGTGGGATTTTTGCTGGATCCTGGGGACCAACACCGTTTTCATCGTAAAGCCAAAGAAGCCCCTCGGACCGGAGCCTTGCCAGAAAGTCCTGTGGTGTCAGCGCCGAATAATCCTTGGTTATGCGAAGATAGAGTACCAAAATAGACTCTTCCGCCAATGCGCGCGCTGTGTGGTGGCCATCCACGATATAAAAGACAGACTCTGGGCCTTTGATCCCTGGTACTATTTTTTTGCGAAGAAAATAATCAATAGCCTCAGGATCATCTTTTATCTTCTTAAGCCGTTCTCGTTTTTCCTCGACCTCAAGGAAACTCAGTGCAAATTGGGTTGGATGAACGACCGTGGGTGAAATGCTGCAAAGTGATTCTGTGGGCATTAGGGGGCTGCACGGCGCAAAATCTATGCCTTTGTAGTCATCATCAGTTAGTGTGGATGAATGCAGTTTTCGGGGGGCGCAGGCAGCTAAGGCGACAAGAATAAAGAATCCAATGATTTTTGATCGACGCATCATAGCTCTGGGTTCTCCACTTTGGGTGCGCAACCACGAACTTGCAAATTGGCGTCTAACGCGCAGACTTCAATGCCCGTGACTGGATCTTTGGGTATGTTAAGCATGACTTGGGATTTGATCGTACGTGCCACCTTGGCTGGCGATTCTGCGGTTGTTAGTGTTACTTGATAGCGAGGGGCCGCGCTTTTTGACCACTCCACAAGAATATAGGAAACACTGCCCTTTTTGGTGGTTGAAACTTTGATATCAGTCGGTGCAAGCTGCCCAGCTTCAGTTTGGACGACATCAAAAAATGTTTCCGCCCAGGGGCTACTTGCTGTCACGTCACCTTGACTACCGTTGGCGCGCACCCTAACTGTATAGCGTCCAGGCGGCAGTGCTGGAAGCCTGCGCCTGGTGCGATCACCTTCAAGTGTAAATTGTTTAGCGGGATTTCCCGAACTTCCAAGAATTTCCAAGTCAATGGAATCAACGTCGCCTTTAGTTTCCCAATAAACTCTTTGCTCGGTGAGAGCATCAACTGAAATTGAAGCCCCCTCCTTTGGTTCGATCAGTCTAATTGTAGGTTTCTCAAGAATAGGCGGCTTAGTACTTTGCGGCTTTAGCTTGGTGTCAACCGCAGTATCATCAGGTTTCTGGGCGGCTATTTGTCTGTTTGTGCTTGAGTCTAATTTTTCAGATTTTGCAACCTCAGGATTAGCTTCTCCTTTGATATGAAAGCGCCGCGTTGTTGAGATGAGGCCTCCTGTGTTCAGTGACCAGCTGTAGGATCCAGCAGGAAGAGTGACATCATCGCGGTGATTCGTTGATTCATGGATCACCATCTCTCCGGTTTCAATATTTCGTATCAAGATGTTTGCAGGGCCAGTGTTTTTGTTGGCATGCCAAGCAAAAGCGACAGCTGCAAAACCCTCCTTGGACGGGATA
>CAMDGW010000081.1 GCA_945897695.1 Pseudobacteriovorax antillogorgiicola
TGACTACTTTTTGAAATTTATCTCGGAACCATTGTCGAAAGCATCGACTTTCTCTGGCTATGCAACTGTCCATCTTGATATTGCGATTCTGAACCAAAGGGCGAGCAATTTAACGGTCGCCTTGTTCTCGTTAGAGGAAGGAAAGGCCCCTAGAATCATAACCCGTGGTTGGATGGATCCGCAAAATCACAAGGATCTTGCGACGGGTCAGGCATTAAAGCCTGGTCAAGTGTATCACGTGTCATTTCAACTTGAGCCGAAGCAAGTGGAACTTGCAAAAAACACCCGTCTTGGGGTTCTCGTTGCTGGAACTGATTATGAGCATACGCTTCGTCCGGCCTCTGGCACAATGATTTCAATAGTCGCTGGCGAGTTGACTTATGTTGCATTGGATTTAAAACCTTCTGATACAGGTAAAAATGGCAAGTATTAGACTCGACAGGTTCTGATAAAAGCATCGATTTTTAGTGCAGGATCAGGTGATTTTACTGGTTACTTACCTGGATTCGCACGCTTACATTTGTCGATACATGTTTTGATATTACCATCCATACTGCCCCTATCCCGCTTCGGAGTTGCACAGGGACCATTTGGACCGTATTCTCTGTAGCAAACCTGATCACAGGTGGCTTTTTCGTTGCTATCATTGACGCTCACATTCCAGCAGGACGCACTGCACCAAGCAGGAGAGCTAGGGGGGACCCCTTGGCATTGAGGTTCTATGATCCAACCGGCAATGCTATTTCCACAGGATTGGCTTCGCGGATCCCAGTTGCGGCCCCAAAACCGGCATAGACATGCTTTAATCTTTGCAATTGAATTTACGGAACACTCACCTCCAAATTCCACACCAAACTCGAATGAGAATCCGTCTTTTTTAGAGAGCCCAATCCCGGCCGAGCATTTTGTAGATACTTTACAGTCTGTTCCGGCTGAGCAATTCTGAATTGCGGCAATAAGACTGGTATTATCGTAAGAATCGCACTGGAGGTTCTGTTCTTCAACAGGCTTACTTATTCCGTCTTTATTTTTTGCTTGAACGGTAGGTTCACCCAACACTGCAGCCGCGAGCAAAAGAATGGTGGTCAGTGGTTTCATTTCAGGCCTCCTGTAAGAGGGGATCGGTTTACAAGCGAAAAACTTTAGTAATAATTTTATTGCAATTTACGACTTACAAATAGCAATGAATACATGGGACCGATTAGTTTTTGTCCCGCTGTTCAGCATCGACAAGCGTTTCACCGACAACATGACTACGATATCACCTGGCACTCATTTTTAAAGCTTCATGCGGTTTATCAAGGAATGCGACGCGGTCGTTAATTTTACGTGCACTAACGGAGCTTTTGGTCACTAGGGCTCATCGATAATATTTTGTCGTAATTATCTGGACATTCTGGGTCTTCATGATTGGCGATATTGCGAGTCTCTGCGCCGCACTTATCGCATTTAAATCTGAGGACCAATCCTTTTTTTGAATCTAGTTCATAGTTGGTTGCCCGGAGCATACCTTTGCAGGGATTGGCGCGATCGCCTGGGAAAATATCGACATGTTTGCTGGTCAGACAGTGGGGGCAGTGATTACGGCACCCGACCGTTGCAGGTGGTACCGTTGCACCGCAGTGGTCGCAAACAAAGCCGTCGTTATTGTGCGTAAACTTGCCAGCCAAAATGAAAACCTTCCTGCGAGGGTAGGGGTTCCTATCATTATATGAGTGTTTAAGGTCAAATGAAATCGTCATCGGCTGAAAATTTCATATAGATGTCAGGTGGTTGCTGATTCGATAGTGATGTTCTTTAGGTATTAAGAAGAATTTTCTTATGTTTTTGACCCAAATGCCGAACCCTCCACCTAGGAATGGTGGGAGTACCATGATGAAGTTCTCGTACTTTATTTCAGGAATGATGGCCACGCACCTTGTTGTCAGTGGATGTGGCAGTAGCTCGTCCTCTGGAGATGAAGGGGCGGCTCCGACATTCTCAGGAAATATGCAAAATGTCGCAGGAACGATCACCAGCCAATCGGGTACCCCGGCTCTGATGAAGAGTTGGGCTGTTGCACTATTTGAGCGTGATAGCGGAGTGTCGCGTGTCGCTGACGCAGACGCATCTGGAATTCTTCGCTGGAACAAGGTGAGTTTAGATTCAATTCAAACTGGGGTACTTCTTTCTCCGGATTATCTCGTTCAGTCAGTAATGGCAATGCCATCATCTAAAGCCAGTACGGTGAAGCAATTTTTCCAAATCGGAACCACTGTGCTGCCCCAGCTTGTTCAAAAAGGTGCGGGGCTTTCTTTTAGAACGTCCGCCGGTATCAGCATTCAAGATCAAAAATCAAACGACACTGACGGTGATGGTAATCCAGATGGAGTAGGATCCCTCGGTTTAACTTCGCTGTCACTTGGACTGACGGACAGGGACAGTGATGGTTTTCCCAATGAGAGTGATATCGATATTGATGGTGATGGGCTGATTAACTGTATTGATGGTGATGCTGACGGTGATGGTGTGCTCGATGTGTTTGATACAGATGCAAATGCCAATGACGTCCCTGATTCCCAGGAAACGATCGGCTCGAATTACTATAATCAGGGGATCGAGTATTTTACTGTTAAGTATGAGCAGGGTACGTCTGCTAATTCTCTTTTGTTTATTGTTAAGGTGCGTGATGGCCTCATTCCAGCATCGGTTAAAATAAAAGGCCCTTCCAGCCTTTTGGACGGAGCTTCAGCTATTGAAGGCTCAAACGGAGCTTGGGATTTAACTTTAGTTGATGATGGTGCAAATGGTGATGGTGCTGAGAAAGATCTGCTGTATGCGCGCAAGATTCAGCTTGCAGCGGGCAAGACACCTAGAGTCAATCAAATGGTGTTTGCGCAGCTGACGTTTGGAACAGGTGATTCAGCATTTACAATTGATTATCCCTGGCTGTTCCCGAATTTAAGTTTAAGCGCCATTACGACCTCTTACGACTCATCAAAAAGAGAGATTTCACTTTCAGGAAATCCATTTGGCGCAAATGTTCAATCCTTTGTGTGGAGTGTCACCATGACAAATTCCAGTGGATTGAAGGTTTATGAATCATCGCCATTGCTCGGCTCAACCCGTACACTCACCATTCCAGCAAACATTATGCAATCCGGTGCTACTTATAGCTTCGAAGCTGTTGCTCAGACGCTTGATAAGATTCCTGGGCTGCCTGCGATGTCGGTGCGGTCAGCGGTGGGTTCTATTTCGAATTAAGAGCTTGAGGCCCTTGGGCCGTCACCTTGAACAAATTGAACAGCCTGCATTTGCTAGGGCAGACGACTATCATCGATGACACGTCTTCAGTCATGTGTTAAGATTTAGATCTGTTTAATTTTTACACTCTGGGGTTCTACAATGCTTTTCAGCAAAGACGATTTCAAAATTAAGGATATGAACGACTTTGTGGAGTTCTTGCCTGTATTTGTATTTATTGGGCTTATTGCACCACTTGTTCTGGCTGCTTACGGTCTGGGATTTATCATGGACCAGACTGGCTGGTTAGATACGTCGAGCTAATTTCTTCGAGGAGCTGGACTGTTACAGGCCCGGCTTCTTTGTGAATAATCACGCCTTTTTCATTGATTAGGAAGGTTTCCGGAACTCCGTAAACGCCATAGTCAATAGATGTCTTCCCTGAGTCGTCGATGGCTATGGGATAAGTTTTTCCATGAAGCTTCGCAAATTCTCTAGCAGCTTCAGGTGAATCCTGGATCGCAATTCCCAACACAATAAATCCTTTTTCTCGGTACCTTTTCCAGAAGGCTTCCATGTGCATGGCCTCTTCGCGACAGCTAACACACCAGCTGGCCCAGAAGTTTAGGATAACGGGCCTTCCTTTTAAGTCAGATAATTTAATTTTGTTGTTTTGTACGCTGGGAAGCCAAGTAGATCCCTCCAATAGCTCGACCTCAAAATCCATGGCTGGTTTTCCGATCAGAGTGCTTTTAACCGTGGAGGGATTCAGATAGAGTCCTTTTAATAAGACAATCAAAATACCGACGACCGCGATCCCTATCAGGGATGTAATCATGAGATGAGTTTTGGGTTTTGACTTTTTTGGATGACTCATTTGGCTGGAACTTGATCTTTAAATAGGCTCTTTTCGAGAAGCTCCTTATTCAAGTCTCCGTTGTGAGATCCAGGTTTCTTATATTCTTCAGAGTGTTTGACCATAAGCTTTCGCGACGTCATAGAGGTGCCGTCATTGGAGATGCTACCTTCAACAACAACGCCTTGCCCCTCTTTGAACATATCCGGAGGGGTTCCCTTATGTTTAACGCGGATTTCGTGTCCTTTGAGATCTGAAATCGTAAACGCAAGATCCAATGCTTCAGCTTTCCACTCGACACTTCCCGGCACAACCATGCCGCCAACTTTGATGTTTTGCCCCGTGATTTCGGCTGCTTTTGCCTGAGCTTCATCCGGTGTGAAAAAGTAAACTATATTGGATGAGATCTGCGTCATGGCGATAGCCGTAACTGCGATGGCAATCACGCCGATGCCAATCATCCATGCTGTAGATTTGGATCGCTTAGCCATAGGCTATTTTCCTTTCTCGGAGAAGGTCGCAAGGTAACGTTCAAGTCGGCGCCTACTTAAGAACAGCCAAGCACCGTAACCCATTACGGAAAGAGCGCCGATGAGGTATGCGGCAAATATATATGGGGTTGGATCAGTCGGTGTGCCGTACATGATTTATACCATTGCCCCCAGTGATCGTTGTTCAAGCTCTCGTTCAAGGCTGATATTTGTTCTTCGAACGAAGATCATGGAAATACAAACAAAAAGCATGATGGCGATACCTGCCAGTAACAAACTCAGCATATCGTCATCCATTGTGGAACCGCCGCTACGCAAGATTGTTTGTGGTTGATGCAAGGTGCGCCACCAAGTCACGCTCTTATAAATGATCGGAACATCGACGGCGATCATCAGTCCCAGAATCGAACAACTGCGGACCCGTGATGGGCCTTCAGGAGTCGCATTGTGAAGCAGAAGCCAGCCACCGTACATAAGAGCCAGGAGAAATGTTGTAGTAAGTCTTGCATCCCACGTCCACCAGGTCCCCCAGGTGGGCTTACCCCAAATACTCCCAGTGGCAAGCGTCAGAATGGTAAACATTAAACCAACTTCTGTAGCTGCTTTAGAAAGATCAAGGTTCGCGTTGGTCTTGGAGCGAAGGGCGATAATGCTGGCAATGGCTAGGACAAATGCGCTGGTGAATGCTGCGAAGGCAGCTGGCACATGCAAGTAAATGATGCGATACACTTCACCTTGAGCATCGTCGACTGGTACCCAGTACCATGCGAGGAGCCACTGCGTAGCTAGTATGCAGAGTCCCAACATTAAACTTAAACGAGATTTATCAAGCATCCAATTCATCCAAAACTATCAGTCGGTTCCAAGGCCCCGACTATAGATTAGTTAAGGACCACTATCAACGCTTTCAGCGCCCATAAGTAGGGTCATGGTCAAATAAATTGCATCAAATGCGAGCAGCATTACACTCCAACCCCGCATGGTTTCATCCCATTTCTGGGTCTCAAGCCAGTGAACGATGGCCTCGGAAGAACAGAGAAGAACCGGTACTGACAGCGGAAAATAGAGAAGTGGAAATAGCACCTGCTGCCCCTCAGCCCGCAATGTGATGGCTGCCAGCAGAACCCCTAAGCCAGACAGCCCCAGCAATGTAAGAAAGCACCCAGCCACAACGACGGGGTCCCCAATTAAGGAAAAATCTTGACCTTGGAGAATAAGTGCTAGGACCAGGGTGCAAAGAGTCACGCAGCCACCAACGACTAGCACATGAATTAACTTTGCGGCAATAAAAGCAGAGGAGTCGATGGGGCTTAGGCGAATGTGATCAAATACGCGGTCGTTGCGTTCTGCTTCAAATGTTCTGGATAAAGCAATCTGCATGGCAAAAAATACGGCCAATAGTGATTCCGCAACCATCATTCGAGAGCGGATCTCTGGTGGCTGTTCCGGGAGAGCAAACGAAAATAAAAGCAAAATGATCGCTGCGAAGAATACAGGCGTGATCAATCGCTCTTTCGCCGAGAAGTCGATTTTCAGACTTTGCTCCAAAAGATTAAGAACTGTTCTCGTCCAACTCGGGCTTTGGCGTGCAGGTGTCATTTGGCCTGATCCCCCAAAACAATAGTGCGGTGTTCTAGGCTCTGGACAATCCGCTCATCATGGGTGACGAGAACCGCTGCGCCGCCTTTTGCCAGATGATCTTTCAACGACTCGCGAAATTTTTTGCACGCGGCGTCATCAAGACCAAATAGTGGCTCATCGAGAAGCCATAGTTTAGAGTCTTCCAGCTCAAGTCTTGCCAGTGCCAATCGGCGACGCATGCCAGTTGAAAATTTAGATACGGGAAGTTTTGTTTGCACCCAGTCACCGGTAAGGCCCCAGCTTGAAAGAACTAATCGAATTTGTTCAGGATCCGCAGCCGGCTGACGAAGTTCAAGCCAAAATTGCAAGTTAGTTGCTGCAGATAATGAAGGAATCAGTCCATTGGCATCAGCGGCTATCCAGCTTGTCCAAGATCTGAAGTCGCTATTGCCTGAAAATTCAATTGATCCGCTAGCTCCAGAAATAAGGCCCGTCACTAGCGCGATGAGGGTGCTTTTTCCTGATCCATTAGGCCCAGCAATCCGGACGAGGTCGCCAGCGCTTACAGAAAAACTTAAGCCGCTAAACAGCGGACGATTTTTAAATGAAAAATTGAGGTCTTGGACTTTCAGCATCGGAAGTGAGTATAGCCAAGGCGTCGCGGGGAAGCCATGGCAATTTATGCCCAAGGGCGATTCAGCCAGACGGCCGTCATCGTTTCTTGGGATTTTTTAGATTTTTGATTCGTTGGAGTAAAAATGTCCGAAAAGCCTTTAGCGGCATACTCATGTTTTTAGATGGGCGCATGGCAAAATCAAGGCCGACCAAGGTGGGTGTGGCATGTGGATAAGGTGCCACTAGGCTTCCTTTTTTTAACTCTTCTTGAACCATGTATAATGGAAGTGTTGCGATGCCGAGGTGTTGTGATACCAGTACTTTCAAAGACGAGTAATTTTCGATTACGTAAGTTGGTGCCAGATTTTCAGTGATTGATTGCCAGTTTTTACTATTTTTCTTAAGCCAGTGCTTGATGTTTGGTAGATCGTCGCCAAAGTCGATAATATTAGCGTTCTTCAAAGCATCATAACCCATTTTATTAGCGATAACGGAATGACCCCATTTCTCAAAATAATTTTTTGAGCAGATAGGGACTTCTTCGAATCGAGCGTATTCAAATGCTTCAAAATGATTTCTGTCTCGAAACTCGATGATGAATGCGCAATCAATGACGTCATCTCGCAGCTTCTGTTCGAGCTCTTCATCTGGATTTAATACAAGATCAAAAAACACATTGGGGTAGGAGGATTGAAAATCTGTAATCACAGGAATTAATAAGTGATCGCATACACTTGGCGTTACACCTACACGAATTCTTCCATCTACTTCTGCGAGGCGCCCTTGAATGCTGCGTATATTTTCTTCTATTTGAATAAAGAGCGGTTGCAGGGCTGAGTGAATGTCTCTTCCCTCGCGCGTTAAAAAAACTCGTCCACTTCGACGTTCAAGAAGTCTTAGTCCCAGTTCATCTTCCAAGGCATCGATTTGTTGACTGATGGCAGACTGGGTGCGACGAAGCTTCTTAGCCGCGTCAGTGACCCCTTGGCTTTCCGCTATCGTCATAAAGTTATATAACTTATTGAAATCAAACATATAAATTCTCATTAGAAAAATTAACAAATTTAGAAAAATAAATTAATTTTACT
The DNA here is from genome assembly GCA_945897695.1 of Pseudobacteriovorax antillogorgiicola. Taxonomy (GTDB): domain Bacteria; phylum Bdellovibrionota_B; class Oligoflexia; order Oligoflexales; family RGVZ01; genus CAMDKS01. The sequence goes on from CAMDGW010000081.1 coordinate 7,854, forward strand.
AATAAATAGGGCCGAAGTACATCATCTTTCGTCAGCAACACGGCTCGGTTCAAGGGAGGTTTACATGTCTACCATATCAATTATTGCATTCAGTTTATTTGCGGTAGTTACCCTAACAAGCAAAAGTTCTAGATCAAACGTTAAGACTCGTTCGAGAACCGATTGGATTGTCGATGCAGCCAGCCTTCTCATTCACTTTTTTGGGTTGCCTATTTTGAGTGGATCTATTGTCTATGGACTGTGTGAGTGGCTATTATCAAGCTATCGTGGCGTGATCGGTGGGGGTTGGTTTTCAGGTGTTCTTGCTTATGTTTTTTTGGATTATCTCTGGTATTGGAACCACCGAATTTTCCATGCCGATACACCTCTTTGGAGTCTTCATAGTACCCATCATAAGCCAACTCATTTTGATGTATTCATAACTGCCCGAAATGCAGTCGCTTCACATTTTGCAATGGTTTATTTCTGGGGAATTGGGATTTCGGTCTATTTGTTAAAAGATTCGAATTCGTTTCTTGCCATGGCTGCTCTTGGCGGAGTCGTTAACTTTTGGAGTCATACTGAGTATAGCCTGCCTAAAGGTTCGATTTTGGAAAAGATCGTCGGGTCAATTTTCGTCCTGCCAATCGATCATTCTTGGCACCATAGCCGAGAGGAGTCTCGGGTGAATTTTGGGACGTTTTTTAGTGTGTGGGACCGTCTCCATGGCACGCTGCATCGTCCTGGCCACAGCCCAACCGCCTTTGGCGAGGAGAAAGACGTGTCAGTTTGGAAACAGCTAGTTTGGCCAGTATAATTTATTCACTTTAAATAGGGAGAATTAGAAAATGACGACTCAATTAAAATCTCTTGTTGCTATCACGGGTGCGAGTTCTGGAATTGGCGAAGCCATTGCACGGCACTTATCCAAAGAGGGGCATCCGTTACTGCTGATGGCCCGGAGATTAGATCGACTGGAGGCGCTAAAGCTTCCAAACACGATTTGTGCAAAAGTCGACGTGACCGATGAAGCTGAATTAAACACGGCCATCGAAAGGGCAGAAGCCAAGTTTGGACCAATCGATGGCCTGGTCAATAACGCTGGCCTGATGATGCTGGGACAAATTGACACTCAGGACTCCCAAGAATGGGATAAGATGTACGAGGTTAATGTTCTAGCACTGTTAAAAGGCATGCGAGCTGTACTTGGCAAGATGAAAATCCGCCGTGGAGGTACTGTTATCAACATTAGTTCCGTAGCAGGTCGAAAAACATTCCCTAATCACGCTGCATATTGTGGAACTAAATTCGCGGTTTCAGCAATTACTGAAAACGTGAGAGAAGAGGTTGCGCCATTTGGCGTGCGGGTGATCAGCATCTGCCCGGGTGCAGTCGAGACGGAGTTATTAAGTCACACTACTTCAAAAGAAATCAAAGAAGGCTACGAAGATTGGAAGTCTGGCATGGGTGGTGTACTGGTGGCCGATGATATCGCTCGAGCTGTGCTATTCGCATATCAGCAGCCTCAATATGTTTGTATCCGAGAGATTGTTCTCGCAGCTACCAGTCAGCAACCTTAATTTACTCAAAAAATAGAACTTCAAATGATAATCATTATTTTTTTGGGTCTATTCAGAAAGAGCGATTGACGTTTTGGAGAGATGGATACTCCAATTTCAAATCGACTCCGCTGAGCCGGCGCTGTAACGATGTTTTTAGAAGGAATTCTGTCATCATTGCTGCGCCTGCGGGTGGGAGGCCAGCGCTATGGATATTGGAAATACAATTTCGATTAGCGTCTGAGTTTCCTGAGTGTGGCTTATAGGTGAAGTAAACACTCAGAGAATCGGCGCTAGCAAGTCCAGGGCGCTCGCCAATTAACATAATGGTGCTTTTTGCATTTAATGCTTCGCCAATTGGATCACCAAGGCCAACGCGTGAGTATTTAGCTAGAATCACTGGCCCGACTGATAATCCTGAAATATTTGCAAGCTCAAGAAATTTTTGACTAAACTCCC
>CAMDGW010000082.1 GCA_945897695.1 Pseudobacteriovorax antillogorgiicola
GTTGAGAATGTTTTTACCAAGCGCCTAGGGCTTCCCTATGCGCCGGTGATTCTTGCGCCGCTAGCGGGAGTTTCAGATCATCCATTCCGAAGAGCGTGCGCCCGTCATGGCGCTGATCTTACTTACGTTGAAATGATCTCTGCGACGGCGATGGTTTATAACAGTCGTCGTACCTTTGAAATGCTTAAGCGTCACGAGAGTGAATCAATTCTTGGTGTGCAAATCACTGGAAAATCTGCAGATGAAGTGGGACAAGCTGTCGGCATGCTCGACAAGATGCCCTTTGATACTATTGACATCAATATGGGGTGTCCAGTTAACAAAGTGGTCAAATCTGGCTGCGGAAGCGGGATTTTAAAAGATCCGCAGCGGGTTTTTGATACGACAAGAGCTGCTCGTCAGGCGACGTCGAAGCCCCTTTCGGTAAAAATTCGACTTGGTTGGGACCGTAATACGGTGACCTGGCCTGAAGTTTTAGATGCCGCAGAAAAAGGCGGAGCTGAGTGGATCACCATTCACGGCCGTCTTCGCAGCGATGACTACGGGGTGGCGGTAAATCTTGAAGCCATGGCCGAGTTAAAGCAGCGTGCAAAGATTCCTGTGATCGGCAACGGCAACGTTTTTTCACCACAGGATGCCGTTTATATGCGTGAACGAACCGGCGTTGATGGTGTGATGATTAGTCGTGGCGCTTTGGGTAACCCTTGGGTGTTTAACGATATCAAACACGGGGAAACCAATGTCACAGTGGATGATTGGGAGCGTCTTGTGCTTGAGCATCTCCAGTGGCAGCAATCTGAATATGGTGACACCGGTTCCGGTGCGGTCTGTATGCGAAAGCATCTGCTCTGGTATGCCAAGGGCTGGCCAGCCGCCAAGAAACTGCGGGAATCCATAAGCCAAACGGCGAGAATTTCTGACTGCGCCACATTGGTGCAAGATTATGCTAATGAACTTCGTTCATCAGGGGTGACGACTCGCTCAACGGTTTGGCCCATGGATCAGGACAATCGTTTTCAATGGGATCCAAAATATGATATGGACCGGCAGCTTGACCGAGGTGTTGGCGACGAAGGTTTGCAGGTAGGTCAGATATGATTCCAGCAAAGTGTTTGAATGTGGTTTTTATCCTGGTTTGCGGCACATGCGAAGCAGGTCTTTAAAGAATAAGGGAGGATGTAAGATGAAAAAAGTTTTGTTAGCAGGGCTTGGTTTATTGACGGTAGCAACCGTCTCCTTTGGTGAAGACGTCACAAGCACTAAAAAGTCAGCCATCATGACGCCCATCGAAAACCTGTATGGACGTGTGGAAACGCGTCAAACAAGTTTAGAGTGGGGACAGGCTGATGGCAAAGTACAGCGTCAAGTGATGGCTTATAGTCTTCGACCTCGCCTCGGCACAAAAATGTTCAACAACCGCCTTGATACCTATGTGGAGACTCCTGTCTCAAACAGCGCGCGATCTAGCAATTTTGAGCAAAAACAAAGCGTTTGGTCTTCCACTTTCGCCGCTTTGGAAACTAAAAATTTCACGATTACGCCTTATCATGAAAGCTTTTTAGCTTACCATGGCACTCCTTTCACCACGAAAGTTGCCTTGAATATGGACGCAGTCACAAGCCTCAAAACATCGGCCGGTGAATTTACAGTTCATGGCGGCCTTGAGCCTGTTTTTAACACTGGCACACGTGAAACGATGACGGGTCGCATCAATCGCGAACCTGGCAAGAGTTACGCGGCTCTTACAACGAAAGAAGATGGTTCTGCTGAAATTAAGCAGCAAGAGCCAGACACGACGCTTGAGTATATCGCTGGTGTTGCCTATGTGCCTTCGTTTGCGCCGAAGTTTAAACTGTCAACTGACGTGTACTTTGACCGCGTATACCATCCCGTTTATAACGCGCTTTCGGATGAAAACGGCGAGCGTGTTGAAAAAGCAGGGTATGCTTATGAAGATTCGACTCTCACAGATGTTATACTAACCTATCAGGCCGATTCTCTGACTTCGATTCAAAATCGTACCATGATCAGCCACACAGGATTTTACGCTGCCAACACGAAGGGCAAAGAGACGCCGCGAATCCAAAACCGTTTGTCCCTCATCTACAAGTTGTTTTGATTTGATTGAGAGGAGAGCATCTAGGAATCAGTAGCTGGTTCAACGATGCTCGATCGTCCGTAAAAAATAGTCCCGCATTCTCGAAACACCCTGCCAAGGTTTAAAGCCTGGCAGGGTGTTTTTGCTTTTGTAAACCGATGTGACGCACGGATTGGTGCGTCAGCTTGGCCTTGGTTTGCGCTGCAACAACATGGTGGCGGTCTAATTTTGATACCAACGCCGCCAGATCGTCGTTTTATTTGAGATGTCGTCAATGGTGTGATGTTGAAAGCGTGAGAACATTTCTTGTAAATAAAAAATGTTTCTAACTTTTTATGCATCAGCAGCGAGACTAGTTTTCAAATAATGCGGGAGGAATCAAAAATGAAAAAGATGTTACTAGCTGGGTTAGGTTGTGTGGCGGTGACGACCGCCTCTTTTGGGGGAGACGTAACTAGCGCTAAAAAAGCAGCAATCATGACCCCCATCGAAAACTTGTATGGCCGTGTTGAAATGCGCCAAACAAGCTTAGAGTGGAGTCAGGCTGATGGCGCAGTGCAGCGCGAGGTTACAGCCTACAGTCTTCGCCCGCGTCTTGGCACGAAGATGTTTAAAAATCGTCTTGATACATTTCTGGAGACTCCCGTCGCGAGCAGCGCACGCACAAGTAATTTTGACCAGCGTCAAAGTATTTGGGTTTCTACCTTTAACGCTCTGGAAACAGATCACATTTCCATTACTCCCTATCAGGAAAGTCTCCTGGCTTTTCATGACTCGCCATTCACAACAAAAGTTGCCGTAAACGTGGATGCCTTCACCACTGTAAAGACCTCTATCGGAGACGTTACAATTCATGGCGGTCTCGAACCAAATTTCAATACTGGTACAAGGCAAACGCTGACAAATCGGGTAAATCGCGAGCCTGGTAAGAATTATGCGTCTTTAACGACAAAAGATGATGGAACTTCTGAAATTAAGCAGCAGGAGCCAGATACGACGCTGGAATACTTTGGCGGCATTGCATACACACCTTCCTTTGCTCCAAAGTTTCGCTTGGCGACAGACGTTTACTTTGATCGCCTGTATCACCCTGTCTACAACGCTGTTTCCAATGAAAATGGTGAATACATTGAAAAGGCTGGCTATGCTTATGAAGACTCCACATTGACCGACATTGTCCTAAGCTATCAAGCTGATTCCCTGACGACGATCCAAAATCGTACCATGGTTTTCCATGATGGTCTTTACGCAGCTAACTACAAAGGTAAAAATACACCAAGAATCCAGAACCGTTTGTCCATCGTCTACAAATTGTTCTAAGATAATGACCAACCCTCACCATGGTTGGTTAAGTGAACGCTACTGCGATAAAAAATCCATCTTCAATTATTAAAACGCTCTGTATAAGCATTGCGCTGCTTCATACAGGGCGTTTTGCTTTGGGCAATGTGGCTGGCCCTGATATGCAAAATTTCAATGCAACCCCGGATGGGCTTGATTTTGTGACGGTGCAATCGTCTGAAACCTTGAAACCAGGTTTTTGGAATTTTGGTTTATTTGTAAATCAAGCGACCGGAACCCTGCCGCGCTTTCCCAGGGATGGGTCAAATCGCCCGGTCGGTCATTACACAGATAAGCTGCTTGGACTTGATGTCAACGTTGCCGTGGGCGTCACAAGACGATTAACTTTTGGTCTGAGTTTTCCACACGTGATTCATCAGACCGTTCGCGACTCTGAGGGTGTGCGGCGGGGAGAGTTCCTAAAACCGGGAGCTACCGAGCTTAGGCCTCTTGCCAAGTATCAGTTTGCGGGAGGAGCTGATGGTGGCGGGGCAGTGGTGGTATCAACTGGCATTAACATGGTGGAAGATAATCCGTACACGGGTCTAGGCGCACCGCCAATCCTAAACCTCGAACTTGCTTTTGATAGCTCAAGTGGTCCATGGGCAGGGGCAATCAATGTGGGATATCGTCACCGAACCCCAGGCGATGCCTTGACGGGTGCGCCCGTGGAACCTTTGGGCAGCCAATGGATTGCCAGCCTCGCAGGCAGCCGACTTATTCCTGGCCTAAGATTGAGGGCTGTTGCGGAAGTGTTTGCCAGCGCTCCCGCGAGTAAAAATACCAATCGTTCCGATCGAATGCTTTCCTCTAGTGAAGCATTGGTTGGTTTAAAATATGTGGCAACCGATGTTGTGGCTCTGCATGCTGGAGCTGGGCGAGAGTTTATACATGGTATTGCATCTCCAGATTTCCGCGCCTATGCCGGACTCAATATCACCCTTGGACCTAAGCATGGGCATCATACGAAAACTCTCATCAAGCGTCGCACCCAGCTGGACGTTAAGCAGGAAGAGCCAATGGTTCGGGATTTTGTTGCCGAGGAGTCTGATGATCCAATTGTCAATGACCCGCTCCCTAATCTAGAGGGCGTGCCTCCGAAAGGTGAAGAAATATTTGTCATAAATAACGTTTTTTTTGCCTTTGACCGATTTGATCTTGTTGTTCCAGGCGGGCGCGACATTTTGAAACGTCTTGCGGTATACTTATATAAGACTCCTGAATTCAGGCAGCTAGTGATTGAGGGACATACGGATTTTATTGGGTCTGAGACTTACAATAAAGATTTGAGTCTACGCCGTGCTGTGCAGATTCGCCGTTACCTTGTGGAAGTCTTGCATGTGGACGTCGCTAGAATTCAGGTCATTGGTTATGGGGAAAGTCGGCCCATTGCTGACAACGGCAATTTCCAGGGTCGTCAGATGAATCGTAGGGTTGAATTTAAAATTTCAAGATGAGGATCATCTTTCATGACACGGCTACCTTTATGCATCTGTATGACGACGGTTTTGCTTGCAGGCTGTAAGTCTCGTTATGGCTTTACCGACATGACGCCTGAGGCCGCTGTTATCAAGACAAATGACGCGACACCGACGCCTGCGATTCCTGGTCAGGGATCAATCCCAACCACTGGCGGCCAACCAAGTTCAACGACTTCAACACCGCCGTCCGGAGCTTCAACGCCGAACTCTGGAGGGACGGTTCCGAGTACTGACCCAGATCAAACTCCCACAGATGGAGTTCCGACAGCTCCCGGCGGGCCGGTAGCAGGAGTTGAAGTGTGGCAGGATGGTGCCCAAGTGACAACAGTGACGACCGGGAAGTTAATTCAGTTTAAACCTACCTCTTGGACACGGGATACTAGTGCCACCAGCGGTTGCGAAATAAATCGCGGTATAGTCCAATCGAGTTGGACCATTGGATCGCGCGCATCTGCTGACATTCAAAGGTTTGCAGGTCAAGAATGTAGACTTTTTGATTATGCAGGCACATTCACAAAAGCTGGCAATGTTACCATTCAATTGGACGTTATCTCTGCTGACGGAGAGCAAGCCCATGCTGAAACGGTCATAACGGTTGTTGGAGATTCAGCCACCGGTGGCACGCCAACTCAGAAATAATCGTTTAGATTAGCAGACGTCGACGAGCCGCTGGGCCTTTGTAAACAAGACCACGCCACGCGTCTGTTTTGCATGGAAGGCTGCGCCAGCCAGCTTGCAGTATTGGGACACTTGCTGCGAGTAACCTAAGCTTTGGCATAAAGATTTGAGCATCGTCTCTTCAACGTGGGCTGACTTCAGTTCAATGGTTTTAAAGTCGACCACGGTGACATGACCTTTTTCATCTCGCAAAATCAGGTCAGCCTTGGCATTGATGAGGTCTTGCCCAAAAATACCAACAAGCGGTACTTCAGTTAAAATCTCTTTTGCTGCAGCGATAAGAGCTAGCCATTGGCTGGACTCAAGGAGTCTTGCCACATCTCCTTTGGCTATGTGCAATAAAGATGGTCCATCGAAGTTTTCTGTTAGGGCAAGAGACCCAGGAATCAGTCTTAAAAGTCGGTGGTCTGACCACTGGACCCCACAAATGTGATTTTCAATGAGCTTATGAACCAGTGTTCCAAATACTTTACCTAGCTCTGGCGAGAAAGGCTGTGGATGTGCGAGAGCTGCACTCAAAATGCCGTCTTGATCATCTTGGTTTGGTTGATCGCCCTCAAGCAGTGTCTTTGCTGACGGATTCAAAATCAAAAGCTCTGGCCGTTTTTGCCTGACGATAGGATGGGCGGTGGTCAGCGAGTTTTGGACATTGCTAGAGGGTGGTGTTGTCGATTCTTCTGGGGGACGTCCTCGTAAGTGCATGATCGCGCCGCCCGGTAGCGTCAGTGATGATGTATTGGCTAACGATCGACCTGCCTCGAAAACCCTTGCAAAATATGACTCTTCAGAGGGCTTTTTAGGTTTTGCCCCTGTGATGACCAAATGAGTAGACGCCCTTGTTAGTGCCACGTAAAGGAGTCTAGCCTTCTCGTCCCTTGAGTCAATTTCATCGATTGCGAGCAGGCTGTTGAGCTCGGATGATGTTCGGGGTCTGATTTTGTCTGTTCCAATAAACCAAAGGCCCTCTTTACCTGGGCGCGAGTCTTTGACCCAGCCGGTTTCGGGCTTGTGCCAGTCTGTCGAAAGATCGGTGACGATCACGCAGGGATACTCTAATCCTTTGCTCTTGTGAATCGTCATGAGTGAGACAGCATTGGCGGCCAAGGCTGCATTTCCTGTTTCGTCTTCTTCTGCAGCATCATCCATCGCCAGAGTCCACGATTGCGCATCGAGGGCCTCGTCGGCCGATTGGGATCTAACCATGTCAAACCATTTAAGAATATTGGCTCGCGCAAGGGGGCCTTCCACGGGGCCAAAAGCCTGTTCGTAGCGGTCAGTGATTTTGTGCTCGGTAAGGAGATGACCAACAAGCGAGGCCATAGTTTCTCGACGGTGCTGAGAGCGAAGTTTTAAAAGCTGCCCATAGATTGCGGGATGAGCAAACTTCAGATCTGCCATAATCGCTGTGGCGCCATGTGAAAGTGCCTTTTGAAGGGCCTCATCTGATAGATTGAAGATGGGAGATCTGAGGAGTGTGCAGAGTGCGACCATATCGGCTGGCCAGGTAAGCCATGTCACGAGGGAGCGTAGGTCAATAATTTCTGATCTTTCAAAGAAACCCTGGCGCTCTTCTTTGCGACAAGGAATGGCGATTGCACCTAATTCCTCTTCAATCAAATTGGCGTGTGTTTTCTGGGGGTAAAGCACGCAAAAATCAGAATAAGCAGGCAATCGCCAGGCTTTTGTTTCCTCGTCAAAAACTTTGATGCCAAGTTTTCCAGAGATGGCATCCTGAATGTAGGTTGCAATTTGTTTGGCTTGAGCTTGCGAGGCCGTGATGGTTTTACCTTGATCTTGAGTCCCATCAGCTTCGGGGTAAATCGTGATTGAGCCATACTGCGACCGTGCTGGGTCTGATTTCATTTTTGCAATAGCGGGACTGTGGGTCGGAAAATCCCTGATCAAGGAGTCATTGGCAAATACAGCGTTTACAAGATCAAGAACAAGTGACGAACTCCGGTAACTTTCACTCATGACCGTAGCCGATAGCCCAAGGGGAGCAAGACTTTCCTTGGCTGTTTCCATTAATGCCGGATCAGCCTCTCTGAAGCGGTAAATGGACTGCTTTTTATCGCCAACAATAAAGACGCTAGCTGGCGGAAACGATGCTGAGGCGGACGAACCTCCAGCCAGCAATTCTTTTGCCAGGCGTTCGAAAATTAGCCATTGTAGTTTACTCGTGTCCTGAAACTCATCGAGCATCAGATGGCGAATATGTCCCCAAGCCATGGCTCTCGCACCAATAGCACCCTCGGCAGTGGCCATAAGACTTACGCCTTTCACGGCATCAGAAAAAGTACCCTTGGACTCGGTGGATTTGAGCTGATGGAGGGCCGATTCTTTTGCGTGAAATAGACTCCACAAAAGTCGCGCCGTGTTGTTTAGATTCACTAATTTGCTTGCGCTGTCCCAAGCCTCTAGCTCTTGTGACAGTTTGATAAAGGCCAGATTTTGTTTGGCGCCAGCAGATTTAAACGTTGTGCCACTGAGACAGTCTCGTCTCGCGTTAAGAATCTGGCATTTGATAAGGCCGGCAAAATCCCTGCGCTCAAGGCAAACTAGCGCAGACGCTTTTTTTTCTGCATTTGTTACAAGGTTGATCACCTCTAAAAATAGATGGCGTTGCTGCTCGATAAACTCTTCGTCGGTTGCCACGTGCTCCGGCGCTGCATGAAATTTTGCGGGAGATTGACCGGTAGTGAGCGACACAGACCACAAAAATGTATTGCTATGCATGATCGGTGCTATAGCGCGACTGAGCTGCTTAATGCTGCCATTAGGGGCGTGGATACTGATGGATTGCATCAGATCGCGGTTGCCGTCGTGATCCGTATTCATAGCCAAGACGCTGTTCCAGGCCCGTTGTTCCAGGCGCTTCTGAGCAAGGTTTGACAGGAGGTCCCAAGGAGATTGCAGCGAAACTAGGTTCTGAGGGCCTTCTAAGGTAAGGGCCGTCTCCAGAGGAAATTGCTGAACCCACTGCATAAAAAGAGCATCGATCGTTGTGATCTTGAGTGTTTGGGTTTTCTCAAGGATGAGACGTGAAGCCTCTACAGATGATCTGATCTGTGATTGTCCTTGTCCTTGTAGATCTTGGGGGTGCCATTTGCGAATAGATTCAGCAAATCCTGCGAACTCTGGATCTCCGTTTCCTAGTCGGACGGCATCGCAAATGATGCGCTCGCGCATTTCCGCTGCGGCCTTGCGAGTGAAAGTAACAGTGAGTATGGATGACGGATCTGCGCCTGCAACCACCAGCGCTAAAAAGCGGCGACTGAGTTGCCAGGTCTTACCGCTACCTGCGGAAGCTTCGACCAAGTAGCTTGTCCAGGGGTTGTATGGGGGTAACGATGTGTCTAAAGACTTTGCTTTGGTGTTCATTCGGCCTGCATCTCCTCGGCCCCTGAAAATTGTGCATCCGTCATGTCATCAGCGCGGTCAGGTCGCGCAACTTTTTGCTGCGCGATGCGGTCACGGTAACGGGGGTCGTCTTTGCGACAAACTCCCGCATAAGAACACATAGTGCAATCGGATGGATCTGCTTGAAAGGCACTGGCAGCAGCAATGGCATCAAGGCGCCCGGTCCAGCGTTCCTTAACGGCAGCGATCGTCTCATCAAGGCTTAGAGGCTTACTTCTTTTGCTAATAATTCCACCTGCCAATAGATCCTTTTTTGCTGATTCACCAAGTGCAACAAAGGATGGTTTCCCTTCAGATAGATTAAAATATCCGACTGCCACACGATCTTGGTCATTTTCTCTTAGTCCTGGAAGGCTTGGCGATCCATCGCTAGAAAGGGCTTTGGCGTAGAGTGCCAGCTGAGGCTCAAGACCAGCAGCAATCTGTTTATTGGCTGGAGTGGTTGAGGTTTTATAGTCCATCAAAATTGGTCCAAAGACGTTACTGCCGTGGACGGCATCGATTGTGCCATGAACGTTGATGGTTCTACCTCCAACGTTGAAGGGCAGCTCTTCGGTCTTACCGAGCAAGACTTCCGTGCTTACCAGGTCTGGACCCCAACCTTGCATGCAAAGGGACTGCCAGAAGTTGGCAATACTAGCCCAGCCAC
>CAMDGW010000083.1 GCA_945897695.1 Pseudobacteriovorax antillogorgiicola
TAAAACCGTTGACGGCTCGCTCACAATCCTCCTTACGCGCATCAAGTGAACGTATTTCGTACGCATCAATGAGCTCGGCATGATGCTTTATTTTGATCATCTTTCTGGCGGTGTATTGTGAAACGACCTCCAACCCTTTAACCATGTCATAAGTTGTTGAACCAATCATAACCGAGAAAATATCGCAGGCAGATTCAAGACGCTTTGCAAAATTAACCCCATTACCGACCACTGTAAATTCGATCCTCTGGCCAGAGCCAATGTCTCCCAGGTAACACGATGCCGTATTGATTCCAATTCGCACCGGATAAAGAGGAGCACCGGTTTTCATCGCTTCAAGGCATTCGTCAAGAACCTTGGCCTGAATTTCCATAGCACAACGAACTGCATTCTCCGGATGATCAGCAACCGTCTGGTCAGACTCGACCCGATAACCAAAATAACAAAGAAGTCCATCGCCCAACGTCTTGTCAATGGCACCACCATGGGCATAAATAATCGTCGAAATTTCAGCCAGTATGTTCTTGAGATTTTCAAAAGCCATCCGCGGTAGCATATTTTCAGAGGACAAGGAAAAACCTACGATATCGATAAACATGAGTGTCAACACTCGCTCACGAGGCTCTAGATTAACCTGGTCGGGGTTCCTGCTCATGACTTCCATTTGCGATGGGGAAACGCTGCCATTCAACGCCATACGAAGCGCCAACGCTTTACGTTCATAGCTTCGAACTTTGAGAAAGAAAATATGACCGATGACTACGGATCCAGACATAATTGGCAGAATATAGGGCACCACCAGTCCTGCATACGCAAACAACACCTGACAGGCCACAAATAATCCAAGAGCGACTGCTGACCAAAGCATCCAAAATAAACTAGCGTGGGCAAGATAGGCAAGCGTTGCTGCCAACACCGACATCGCAACGATCAGAACTTCTGTTGCAAGCACGGGCTGAAGCCAGCGCCCAGTTAAAACACTATTCACAGTGGACGCAATATAGATACCCCCAGGAATCAATCCATAGGGACTAGGTCGCATATCAGCATTACCGGTGTAGTACAAAGGCAATATTAGAACCACATCACCCTGCTTAACATGAGACGCCACATAGCCTTCTTTTGCGTCCTTGATGAGCTTAATCATACTTTTTATCTTGCGTGACTCACGAGGCAAAAAGTTAACGGGCGTATTGCCATTTCGATCTAATGCAATCGATTTCCCATCAATCAATAACTTCTTGTCACGGAATTCAACGGTGTTAGCCACAAACATCGACATGTGCGGGACAACTTTTTCTCCCATTCTCAAAAAAGGCGAGATCCGGTTTTCTTCCTTAAGCAAAAAGTGGCCAACGTCGCCGAAAGCCCAGGTCGTTGCCTTACCTGGTCCGTAAAAATAATCTGAACGGTCGCGTTTCTCCCAAGGGGGAATGTTTGACTCGACCAACTTCGGATCCCCAGCGGACTCTCCTAGCCATCCCAGATAGTTACTGGGCTGATATCGCTTACCACTCAATGTGAATGGAATTTTAAACGTCAACGGAACATCGGGAAACCCTCCTGTGACGATAGGAACTCCCATTTCCTTGATTCGTGCAAACAAAGCTTTGGACCGTTGGGAAATCTTCGCTTCATTTTCACTGAACATGGCGTCAATTAAAATCATTTTGGGACGTCGCTCAGCAATTGAGTCCAGGATGTCCCCCCACATCTCAAAATCTGGCATGGGACTACCAAGCATCGCAAATGTTTCATCATCAACAGCGTATATTTTTAGCCGTTCATCCTGCGCTGGACCCAAACCGATAATGTCTCGTACCGCAAAGTTTATGGGATCACTTATTTTAGCGTCCAGAAAAGATCCCAAGTTAAAAGCGGCTGATACCAAAAAAACCGCAATCCAAAAAACGGTAAGACCAGCCACAGTCTGTGATTTCAGACCAAACGACTTAAGCCAATGCTGCTGACCAGTTGAATGCTCAATCGGTTCGAATGACATACCGCACCAGTAAAGAGTTCAAATTTTCTTCGAATACCCTGTCACGTTATCGGCTTGGGCGCCTAACTTCTGACCCTCACAATTTGACAAAATGTCAAAAAACCTGACAATCCGATGCTCATCCAGCGAATTAGGCACTTAATAACCCCCTGAATTACATGCAACTTTCCAGTGCAACGCCCTTTTCTCCCGGGTTGGCAAGCTACTTGCAAGACCCTAGACACACCATGAACACAGCCATCGAGGCACTTAGGAGGACTTATGAAAACCGGAATTATCGCGACCCTTATGACTGCAACACTAGCCGCATCTTGTTCAGTCAACGTTAATGTTAAGAAAGAAGCAAAAAACAGCTCCCTTCAGGGCACAAACTCTGCATCAGCAAGCCTGGCGGATTCAAAAGACTTCCTTAAGCAGCTCGACGGGCTCCGCACAACTGCGGCTGACCTTATTGTCAAGCAACTCGCAAGTCAGGACTATGTGGGCGCATTCCGTAATTCGGTTCGCCAATACCGCAAATTCATTATCGATAAATCGGCTCAACCAATCACCATTACCGATAGTTTTTATAGCGATGCATCCAAAGACTGCCGCTCAAGCGGACTCAGTTTAAATCTTGATGACAACAACGAAATGCTTGGTGTGATCCTTAAGACAGTGGCACTCGCTAAGCTCAGCGAGGCCGATGTCGGCAAGCTCAACAAAGGACTGGCGAAGGAAATGCAGGCTGTCACTCAATTCATTACCATGGAACTTGGCGTTGAGATCGATGGAACAAGTTCGGCAACTGAAGTGAACGGAATGAAAATCACCAAAGGCAATGTTTCGATCAAGCTCAAACCAATCGAAGGTGAGGAAATTGATGAAGCGACTAAGCGCGCTGACAGTATCGAAGTTCTGAACCTGAATTTTGAACGCGGACTTGCAAGCGACAATACAGGCACGTTCGTAGCGACTATGGATCTAGCCTATGAAAAAAATGGCGTCACTAGCGAAGCAGCAGGCACCCTTACAGTTTCACGCGCTAAAGAAGATGATCACCATATCCATGATGTAGTCATGTCCATGGGCACAAAAGGCGAAACTCCAGCGTACACTAGAGAAATTATCGTACGCGACGTTAAAGCAGAACCAATGAAGTTCCAGTTCTTGGACATCATGAATGTCGGCACAGAGCAGGAAACCCGTAATGCTTCGGTTATCGATGTGAAAGCCGGAACACAGTGCAAAGGTTCATCGATCCCATCGAGCGAGAAACCTGTAGAAAAAACCGATCCAAAATCTTCTGAAGGACCAGTTTTGACTCCAGTACCATCAACGACTCCTGTTCAGTCCCCAACACAGACACCTGTTCAAAGCAAAGGCAAGTCTGGATCCCCGACCCAAATGAAATAACGAGCAGTCTCTCCCCTAATGACTGTGTGTGGTTAGGAGCTTTGATCCAGACGGATCAAAGCTCTCTTTCTTTTTACCATCCGGGATCGCTAAGGGGCTAGACGCTGCCAGGTCCATTGCTCGTTTTGCCTCAGAGCTTTTAGGCGGTCATGAAGTCGACTTGGCCTACCCTGCCAAAACTCAAAATCAATTGGAATCAAACGAAATCCGCCCCAGTGAGGCGGACGTGGAATACTGGCCTGGCCGGCAAACCGTGTGACGTGATTTTGCACCATATCCTCAAGCTGCTCCCGCGATGTAATCACGGAACTCTGGGGGGATGCCCAGGCTCCAATCTGGCTGTCCCGCGGGCGCGATGCAAAATAGGCATCACTTTCTGATGGACTAACCTTCTCAACGCCCCCTCGGATGCGCACTTGGCGCTCCAGTAGCTTCCAAAAAAACTGAACCTCAGCCTTCGGATGTGCTGCAATCTGCTGTCCTTTGGCACTTTGATAGTTTGTAAAGAATGTAATTCCTTTGGCAGACGCATCCCGCATAAGAACCACCCGGCTGACTGGGTAACCCTCAAGATCTAATGTGGCAAGCGTCATGGCGTTCGCGTCAGGCTCAGAGACCTTTACCGCGTCCTGATACCACTCCAAAAGTAACTCCAATGGATTATTAGGAAGGGCGTTCTCAAGGAGAACACTTTTCTCGAAATCGCGACGGGAATTTTTCAAACTATCAGTCATCAGGGCCTCAACTCACTCAAACGTTATTATTGACGACAGAATATATCCGTACAACAATAACATGGTTGGACGCTTGCCGGTCCCAAATTTTTAAGGAAAATGAACGATTATGAACTTAAAAACAAAAATATTTATCTTATCAGCATTCATTTGCCTGACCATGTCATCTGTAGCCAAATCTAAAGCATTTTACGATTACTGCCTCAATCCAGAGAACGACTCCCAGCGCGACACAGTGATCAGCGTCATGATCAAGTTAAAGGTTTGGGAGCGTCTAAACGAAGAAAATTGCCAAATGGCAGCTGATCTTTTGCGCCAACGGTTCTATTTAAATATCTTTCCAGATCCCTTTGAATCATCGAGAAATCCTGCTTCAGATCTCCACCCTATTGAAGATGAAACACAGATCCGCAGTCTGTCACTGGCAAAAAATCAGATCGTCGATCTGAGTCCCATTGCCAAATTTGAAAATCTCAAACAGCTCAATATCAACTATAACCCCATTTCAGATATCGGAATTGTTGCAAAATTTAAACGCCTTGAAGAATTGAACGCAACGGAGACCCTAATCACCGACTTAAAACCGCTAACAGGACTTGTCATGCTAACGTCGATTTCGCTGGCTAAAACCGGCGTCTCTGACCTTTCACCCCTCTACTCCCTAAAGCATGTAAACACTTTATTTCTGAGCCACAATCGCATTTCTGATACAAAGCCTTTGGAGCATCTTACATTGGAGTATCTAACTGCAGAGGATAATCAGATCGATACCCTTGACGTAACGACCTCCCGCAAGACTCTTCACATGTTGGACGTTGCGAATAATAGACTTTCTACAATTCTGGGCCTGGACATGTTGGAAAAAATTGACGCCATCAGCCTTGAAGGCAATCTATTTACAAGTCTTGATGCCTTTGGCGGACTGAAAACCCTTCGGTTTTTAAATATTCGCAATAATAAGATCACCACCCTTAACCCCCTGGCTGGATTACTTGATCTTCAGTATCTGATCATAGATGGCAACGACATTTGCGAGATACCAGACCAAGTAAAAGATCTACAGTTGGAGCACCTGAACTCCAAAGGTGAATGGATTAGGCTTGAGATTTCTGGATTCGACCAACAAAAAGGATGTCACAAACCGTGAACGAGTGGGCACTCAAAGACCTGTATCGTTTCGACATTAAGAGCGCTGGGTCAAGAATTTTAAAAAGGATGACTTTGATCATCCCTTTTAACTTAGCGCTCCGCGTCAGGATCGGGAATATTTTCAGTCGCGCCAATACCAGCTTCGTATATTTTCTGAAGCTCACTCCATGCGATCTTCTCTCCTCCCCTTCGCGTGCTGACAGTATCCGTAAACTTGGGTGTCGAATTTGACCAAAGAAAATCTGGTCGCCGCTCACTAAGCCACTCACCACCGATTACCATACCGCGACGGTTGAGCTCCAGACGGTAGCGATAGGATTTTACGCTGATATTTCCACCCGTAGAATCCCACTGCGGGGAAATTTCAGCGCCATAATATAAATTTGTTTCAACGGTTATTTCCTTAGCCGTCCACATAGAAGCGCCAAGCGACCTACCGCGAGTTTCCTTGATGATTTTTGTTTCAAATCCGCTAATGGGCTGATTCCAGACTTCGAGGTCTCGGGTTAAATCCGCTACAAAACCTTTCCGATGAATACCCAGAAGATTGCTGATCACCAAGTGAAACGCCCCAGCATTAGTATCCCGGCAACTTGGTTTATTTGCGGCCTCCGGGTTCTTGGAGAAATCGTCATTACACCTTGATGCAAGCATCTGGCCGTCAACGTCTGCATATTCAGCGGAGTAAAGGCTCAATAGAGCTTTGATGTCCGAAGATGCAAATGGCACTTCGATTCCTGACGGCCCTTTAACAGAGACTGCTTTAGGTTCTGTAAAGGCTAGAGCTGCTGGCGCCCAACCATGACAAATACCAAACCATGCTCCGTCATTTGGGCTTGTTCGTTCTAGTTCACTCTTGAAGAGGGGCAGTTTTTCATTGCCAATAAAGATGTCAAATTTCTCCGCTGGAGAGAGAGAAGACAGCTCTTTAGGGCTCATTGTTCTAGCAGCTTCAAGAGTTACAGGTGTCACTTCGTGTCCATCAACACCGCTAAGCCAGCGATGGGCCAGACCGCCCCGCATACTCGGCCAGTAAGAATCAGCCCATGGTTCCCTTTCAAGATTTCCTTTGAGTGGCAACGCATCAAACACTAGAACGTAGTCTGAGGGCAGCATGCGGATCGGATCATTGGCGCGGTCCCAGCGTTCCCGCAGGCTAGACGTGCCCGGAATTCTACCGTCATCGGAATCACCACAGCCAGACACCGTCAGAAACACGAGGCCCATGATCCACGATTTTTGCAACATAGTTGACCCTTTCTAACTCTTAAAAACATGATTTAAGCGCCAACGGCTCAATTATTAAGTCTCTATCATTTTTTTTAAAACAATCAATAAAATTACATTTATTTTAAGAGGTTGGCCAACCAATCAACATTCAGCAGCACCCGATCGGGGCTTGCTTTGACAAGTTCCGCAGCAAAGGGCTCGGGTTATGGCTTTGTTCTAGACTAGCCAACCCCATGGAGGGAAAAATATTTCTAGAAAGTAAAGGACCTGAAAATGGAGCAACGGCAATCTTTGAACTTCAGCGACGCCCGGCACGGCAAAAAGACGATTTCAATATTCAGGATTACTTTATTGGCTAACAGGCGATTGTAGTCGTGCGCTCAGAAACTGTCCTTGCGACTGAATCCCTGCTACTTTCGCATCAAGATTTCCCAATGTTTTTTCAAGTTGAGCCCTTCGCTGACCAAGGCGCTCCTCTTTTTTTTGAATCTCATCGTCTTGCGCACGAATCCGCTGCTCAATGCCCTTAATTCGCCCACCGATTACTCCAGATGATTTGTCTTTCATAGATTTTATGGCATCACTGAGGCGGGAAGCCAGGCCAGGCCCGGCCTCAGTCGATGCAAAGATCTCCATAACGCCCTCGTAATTTTTACCCAGAGCATCCTTCAGCTTCGACTCATCAAGACGCAGCTCACCGGTTTTTGGGTTGGTGGTGATACCGACATCCGTAAGCGGTGCAGCAGATAATGCACCGTGGAGGGTACGATTCACTTGCCTAACCGCGCTTTCACCAGCCAAAGACTGGCCATTAGATCCTCCAACCTCAGAGGATGTCTGACGCTTACTAAACTGTTGCACTTCGTTGTACTGGGAAACAAATTCTTTGATTGAATCGGCCGTCTTATCAAAGTCGTGACGAACATTGATGGATACTTCGTGACCTGGTGAGGCTTTTAAGGCACGCAGATTAAGCCCTTCCACGAGTTCATCAATTTTATTGCTATTGCGCCTGATATCAATGCCAGAGAACTTCGCGCTTAGATCTTGTCCTTTTGTCTGATTTTTAAACTCTAAGAAACTTGTATCTGGGTCGATTTCAATGGTGGCTTCAGATCCAGCATCAGTGCTTGAAACCAACAGTCTGAAGGGATCTTCCTTGGACCCAGTATTAAGCACAGATGCCCGCACGCCAGAGACATTTTCATTGATGCGAGATGCAACGCCACTTAGAGTTTCACCTGGCTCAATCACTAAATCATGAACTCGGTCACCAGATAAAACCCTCATAAACCCGAAACCTACTGGGGTCTTGTCTTTATCAGGGAAGCCAAATGACAGAGATTTTTCTGAACGAGCAAGAGAACTGATTTCAAGATCATATGAGCCCACGCTGGCAGGACCTGTGATCTCCCCAATAAGGGTATCGGGATCCGAGGACTCTACTGTTAGCTTACGGAAGCCTGACGGAAGCTGCATTTGATCAGCCGTAGCCTGAAGTTTTCCTAGCAGGGAATCGAGATTGCCGAATTCCTTCTTCTTGGAAACCACCTGGTCGCGACGATCTTTCGCGGCAGTAATCTGCGCAGAGTCTAGTCCCATGATCTCATCAACCATGGGAGAAAACTTCGATGCACCTACCGGTGACTCCGCGGGCATTGCAGAAGATATGCCATTGATTCGCATACAACCCCTCCAATCATTGGATCGGAGGGTCTAGCAAATGCCTAAATCTCTAGTTTTTAGTTTTAAACAAAAAAATGTTTTTTTCTTAAAAAGAACGGACCTTACCACCCGAAGCCGACAAGCGATCAAGCCACGCCCGAACAGGAACAAAGCGACGAGCGAGATTATTTTCTTGCTCCGGATAAAAATAACTCATGGTGCTACGAATTAGTTCGCGGTCGTATTGGGCAAGTCCGAAACGGTCTGCATTTAAAAGCTCATAGCGATAAGCCTCCCTTTCAGCAACACCAGTTCCATCAAAACCAGCAAGATTTTGTAGGTGAATCGCTAAAAAGTTCTGGCGGCAATGAATCTCTATTTCATGAGCCAATGTGCTGCCCAACATGCCCCAGCTGGAAAATGCCTCACGACCAATTAATACCACGGGGTCGGACGCTAACCCGCGACGAAGAGTAAGACCACGATCTTCAAGTTTCTGATCAAAGTATGGACCACGAACACCTTTAGGGATCTGAATACCAAACACCTTTGCGGCCAAGTCAATCGATGCCTGATTTATCAAAGGGGTTCCGGAAGGGGTCATCTCATCAGTCATCACACGACGAGCATCTGCTAATTCTTGACGACGGGAGTCCGCCTGAGACACGCCATGGGCTACGATAGCACCTGCTGTGGCCATTGAGAGGATCACGCCAGTGGCAATACCACTAAAAACTCTTGAAATTGACAGATTCCTTTTCATACCGTTCTCCACAGCAACTGCAACAATTCAGCAACAACCACATCCGAAGACAGCATGCTGCCGTCTCCGTGATGTAGAAAAAGCAAGACCGAGGCCAGCCAGGAGGCGGTCTTAACATGTTGAAATTTAAAGATTATTTTTAAAAGCCACTTCAAAAAACCTACATAGTGTCAGCTTTTTTGACAGTGGAACAAATATTACGGGTTAGCAGCATCCGCCCCTAATGAACCTCAGATAGGTGGTCAAATCATTTGCCTTGCACATATTGATTAAAATTCCTGAAACAAGATCTTAAATAGCCAGATTCATTTACCGTGTGATTTCGCCATATCTAAAATCTTGGAACGTTCTTCCGGACTTAAATTTTCGTAGATCTCGCGAATTTTCTGCAATTGACCTGGGTCCATCTGACTCATCAAAGTCGACGCCTGACTCATCATCTCAGCCATATTCATTTTCGAAAAGTCTATGTTTTTCAACTGGTCAAAAAGCCCCCCTGGAAGCGGATCGACCTTGCTAGCTGGTAAGAAAATAATTTTCTCTGACGTTTTCTCATGAGCCACACCATTTTCTTTGAGCTCTTCGAGAACCTTATTAAAATTAAGTCCATTCTGGTGCGCAGACTCATACAATCGCTCTAATGGCAACGACACTCGATTGGTAGGAAAACCATTTTTTTCAAGCGTCGCCTGAATGCTTGCGACCATGTCGCTTA
>CAMDGW010000084.1 GCA_945897695.1 Pseudobacteriovorax antillogorgiicola
TGGAGGGCCTGCGTGCATTAATCGGAAATTTCTAAATTTGTTATGCTTGCCTGCTACGAACTACCGGTAAACCCTCAGCTTCCCACGCCGTGATTCCACCTGAAACATTCGTGACATCTTTGAAGCCCACTTCTACCAGCGCATTTGCAACGCGCATACTTCGGCCTCCAGACTTACACAAGACTAAGATCGGCTGATCTTTTAGCAGGCCACAGTCGCGATCAAAGGTTTCCGGATTGATTTGACTCATAGAGAAAGTTTTGGCGAAATTGGTTGAAACTTCATCGATTTCGGTTTGCTCTCGCACATCGATCATGATCGCCTTGGAATTAGCCTCCAAGGCTTTTTTAGCTTCTGACACTGTGGCTGATTTTACTGAAGCTGTCATTTTGTTGTTCCTTTCGCAATTATCCCGAGATTTTGTGAGCCATTTAGCGACAAATTCTCGTCTTATTTTGGTTTAAAATTATCGCCGCCGGTACTAGATTAGCGTCTGTGCGTTGCTTTTCAAGGGGGCAATTATGGAGCAGTCTTGGATTGATGCAATTTTTGGCGGTGTCATTATTGGATTAGCCGCAGGGTTATTACTCATGACCTATGGTCGAGTCCTAGGGATCAGCGGTATTAGCGGTCGTATTATTGAATTTAAAAGGGGTGAAACCGCCTGGCGTGTCATGTTCATTTGTGGAGTTATGGCGGGTGGGTTCCTTTCTTTCAAAATATGGCCAGATCATTTTGCTACCTTGAAAGGTGGGTCCCTTAATCTCATTCGTGTTTCTATTGCTGGTGTCATTGTTGGCTTTGGCACGAGAATGGGCGGGGGTTGCACAAGTGGGCACGGTGTTTGCGGCATTGGCCGTTTATCGCCAAGAAGTATTATCGCAACTATGATTTTTATTATCTCTGGTGCCATCACTGTCGCCGTAATAGGGAGGTGAGCTTCCATGCAGTTTGGGATTATTTCATTTCTAATTGGGATGCTGTTCAGCCTAGGTCTAGGTTTAAGCGGTATGACAGATCCACAGCGAGTTCTTGGGTTTCTTGATTTTTTTGGACGTTGGGATCCAAGTCTAATTTTTGTGATGGCATCCGCCATACCAGTCTATTTTTTATTTTGGCAGAGCATTCGAGGCAAGCGCAGAGCGCTTTGGGATCCAAAACTGCACGTACCTACAAGACGAGATATTGACAAGAACCTGTTGGTCGGATCGACTATTTTTGGGATTGGTTGGGGTTTGGTGGGCATTTGCCCTGGTCCTGGCTTCGCTGGTGTCGGGGCCATGTCGTTGACAGCGTTAGTTTTTATTGTCTGTTATTTTTTAGGGGCTTATTTGGAGGGACTTTTGGGTGGAAATTAAGACCTGGTTTGACAAGGATACTTTCACTTTGACGTATTGTGTTTATGAACCTTCCACTAAAGACGCGATAGTGATCGACGCAGTCTGGAACTATGACCCGGCAAGTGGTGCTCTCACCTCAAGATCTTTAAGCGATGTCTCCGATTTTTTGAAAACGAACGGTTTGAACCTTCACTACATCTTGGAAACCCACGCCCATGCTGATCATGTCACCGGCGCTCAGCCGTTAAAGGCTTTGTTCCCCAAAGCAAAGGTCGCTATTGGCTCGAGAATCACAGAGGTGCAAACGGTCTTTAAGCAAGTCTTCAATTTTGATGATCAATTTGCCATAGACGGCAGACAATTTGATGAGCTTTTACAGGACGCAAGCGAAATCAAAGCTGGGAGTCTAACCATCAAAATAATGTTTACGCCCGGACATACACCTGCTTGTGTGAGTTATTTGATCGGCGACGCCCTTTTTACTGGGGATGCTTTATTTATGCCTGATTCGGGGACCGGTCGATGTGACTTCCCATCAGGCAGTGCGGCAACCTTGTTTGATAGTATTACTAAGCTTTACAAATTACCGGACAGTACCAGGTTTTTTACAGGGCATGACTATATGCCAAATGGCCGTGAGCTTCGCTATGAGTCTACCATTGGCGAAAGCAAAAAAAGTAATATCCAGCTTAGTGAGCAGACTACAAAATTTGACTATGTAACTTTTCGCACTGCGCGCGATAAGACGCTATCTGCTCCAAGACTTCTACTGCCAAGTATTCAGGTAAATGCGGACGGCGGTAAGCTACCGTCCCCGGAGTCCAATGGAAACCGATATCTGAAAATGCCAATTAAAGCGGTCTGAATTCGTGAGCTTAAATATTTCTTAGGGGTTTAATCCATTCGCTTTTGAATTTTTCTTTGTCATAAACAATGCCGACGCGGAAGTTCTGCAATACATCTTTAGCCACCCGCTGAATGTCAGCAGGCGTCACGGCATCAATTCTCCCAGGTAATTCATACACGATCGAGGCGTCGCCAAAATAGGCCTGAGCGTTTGATAAGGCGCCAGCAAGTTGGTCATGAGTTTCCATGGTCAAATAATATGCCGTGGTGAAAACGTTGCGGTATTCGTTTAGGTCCTCAGCTGAAATTTTGTTATCACGCAGGTCTTTAATCACGGCAGCAATGGTCTCGAGGGTTTCTTTAGGTTTTGATGTCGAGGCCGCGATCATGCCAATCCCCTGGCTGTATTGAACAGTGGCGGCGTTAACAGAGTAAGACAGACTGCGCTTTGTCCGGACCTCTTCGTGTAGTTTCTCACTTAAGATTTCAAATAATACCTCTGCTGCGGCTGCGTCAGTTGATGTGGCCGAGGGGGCGTTAAACTTAGCGCGAATGTATGCCGTTGGAATTTCTCGATGCTCGAATGCGACATAGTTTTGAGAATTATAAGTTGGGGAAGGAATTGATTTTACCTGTCGTTGAATTTTTGGCAATTTTCCAAGTTTTGACTCGAAGGCTGCCAATGTCTTCTTTGTGATCTTCGGTCCCGCGTAAGTAATGAAGATGCTTGTAGCATCAAGTACTGATGTGTAGTAGCTGCGCAGCATTTCCGCGTTAAATGTTTCAATTTGTTTGATGCCATCTTCTGGAAGGAGACGGTATGGGTGTGTCGTGTCGTAAAAAACAGTATTTACAACTGAATTGACGCGACTTTCGGGGTTTTGCATTTCTTGCTGAAACTCAGCAATTTGATGTTTTTTGGCCAGTTCTACATCTTCTGGTGTGAATGAAGGCTCTGTGACGACTGACATGATTAGCTCAAGGGCCTGAGGTAAGTAGTCATTTATAACCTCAATTTCACAGGAGCTGATTTCGACGCCTCCGCTGCAGTTGACGCCCATGGAGTACTTTTCGGTCAGAGCAAATATTTTATCTTTAGGAAATTTTTTCGTTGAATAGGGCAAGCTTTCAAAACCTAGAATATTTATGGCTCTTCGCTCTGGTGGCAATTGGGATGAGCCAGTCATAAAGCGAACTTCTATGTGGACGATGTCGCTGCCAGGGGTTTCTCGGGCAATAACAGGGATGCCATTTTCAAGCCAGCTTTTTGTGGTCAGTTTTCGATCCGTCGAGGTTGTTGACGGTTCAGCGAAAACTGGCAGTGCTACAAAAAACAGGCAGATTAAATTTGCTAAAAAGGCTTTATTCATGGTGAGACCCTCACGACTTTAATCATATTTATCAATAGTTTTTGAGAAATTTTTCGACAAAAGGCGCGGAGTTGTCTTTGATTTTTGCCTTTTCGGAATCTTTAGGGCTTAGCAGTGTAGTTGTCACGTATGGTTTGTCGATCAGATATTTTTTAACGACGTTTTGGACGTCTTTAATGCTGACCTTTTCCATTGAACGCAGGTAGGAATCATAATAATCAAGTCCAGTAATGGCCCACCAGAATGCCATTGTTTTTGCATAGGCGCTTGGCTTGTTCAGTTCCATTTTGTAGTTGATTTTGAGTTTTCGTCGAACGTCATCAAGCTGTACTTGGGAAAAGTAGCCTTCTTTAACCCACTGCGCAGGCTCCTTTAACAGCTCTGCTTTTGCTTTAACGGCATTTTCTGGCGAGGTCATAGCAAACATGACCAGTTCTCCAGCGCGGCTCTGTGTGTGATATGAGAATCCAGAATTCAAGGTTAAGCCACTGTCGATATATTTTTTGAAAAACTTTCCGGAGCGGTGATCGAGCAGATTGATCAGAATGTCGAAGGCCCAAGTGTCCGCTTTCTCCACGGTCGCTCTCGGACCTTTCCAAGTGATTTGTTGATTGACGTTCTGCGCTAGCGGGTGGGTCTTCACCACTTCGGTAGTCTGTGGGAATGCTGGAAACGCCCCGCGACTCAGAGGCTTCCATCCAGGCGGTGTTTTCCAGTTTGAAAAGTGTTTGTTAACCATGCCCGTCAGTTTTGCGGGATTTACGTCACCAGCGACAATCAAGGCACTATTAGCCGGAACGAATACATCATCCCTAATCTGGAGTAATTGCTCACGGGTGGCCTTTTCGATGATTGATCGGCGACCCAGCGGGTTACGCAGGTACTCCTGATTGCCGTAAATGGCCATGCGCTCTATATTAAATAAATCAAAACCTGGTTGACTGGCGTTGCGGTCGTACTCATCAAGAACTACTTTTCGCTCCCGTTCGAGCTCGTTGGCCTCTAAAAGTGGAGTGCTGATTGCGTCAGCCATGAATTGTAAGCCTTCGTCTAAGTTTTTTGATGGCAGCGTGAAATAGTAGCGAACCATTTCGGCACTAGTGTCGCCGTTGAAGGTGATTCCCAGTTGTCTGATTCGCTTGCTGAACGCTTCCTGGTTCGGAAGTCGCTGATTGCCCTTGAAGAACATGTGTTCCCAAACATGGGTGAGTCCATTAGTACTCGGCAATTCAGTCATTGCTCCTGCCTTTGCAACCAAAACAATAGTCACAAGCGGCACTTTAGACATTGGAATAGCCATAATCTGCATACCGTTGGTGGCGTTTACCAGTTCATAGGGCTTTTCCGAAGCGGACCAGGCACGTGGAGTTAACAGCATCACTGCTGCCAACATTAAGCGAAGAATCATGATCTCTGTCCTCAATCTATTCCGTGATTAAGTTGGTAATGCTTCCGCAACAATTTCAGCAATATCTTTGACGGTGACTTGATCGCCTTTACCCTCACCTTTAATGCCGTCTGTCATCATTGTCATGCAGAATGGGCATGCAGTTGCCACAGTCGATGC
This sequence comes from Pseudobacteriovorax antillogorgiicola, assembly GCA_945897695.1. Taxonomy (GTDB): domain Bacteria; phylum Bdellovibrionota_B; class Oligoflexia; order Oligoflexales; family RGVZ01; genus CAMDKS01. The sequence continues at coordinate 5,124 of CAMDGW010000084.1, forward strand.
GCCGGTTTTGAGGGCTTCCTGAGCCCGCTCAACATTGACTCTTTTGCCAATGTGTTCTTCCATCCACATGCGTCCGCCGCCTGCCCCACAGCAGAAACCTTTTTCTTTGTTTCGTTGCATTTCTGTCACGGGTATTTTTGTGAACGTTTCGATGGCTTTGCGCGGTTCTTCATAAACGTCGTTGTGACGACCAAGGTAGCAGCTGTCGTGATAGGTCACGGAAGTCGCTTCAGCGGGAACATTTGCGGCTTTGACTTTGCCGGTAGTCACCAGGTCTGTGATCAGTTGGCTATGATGAATGACTTCCGCATCAAATCCAAAGTCAGGGTATTCGTTTTTGATTGTATTGAAGCAATGAGGGCAGCCTGTCACGACCTTTTTCACATTGTATTTTTTGAGGGTCTCCACGTTTTCTTGGATCGCCATATTTGCCAGATATTCGTTACCAAGACGTCTTGCAGTATCGCCGTTACATTTTTCTTCTGTGCCGAGGATGGAAAAGCTGACATTTGCACTCTGCATAATCTTGGCAATAGATTTGCTGACCTTTTTATATCGATCATCATAGCTACCCGCACAGCCAACCCAGAAGAGGTACTCAACATCACTTTTTTGCGCCATTGTAGTGACGCCGAGTCCATCGGCCCATTTAGCGCGATCACTGTGGGGCATTGCCCAAGGTGAAAAGTTATTCTCCAGATTTTTAAATGTGTTTCCAAGCTCAGCGGGGAAGTTACCTTCGGTCAAAGTCATGTACCTACGCATATCAACAATAGCTGGGATATGTTCGATGTAGAGAGGGCAAGCTTCCATGCATGCTCCGCAAGTGGTACAACTCCAAAGCTCGTCACGGTGCACGATTCCAGGGGAGGAGTCATCGCCAATCAAGGTCTTGCGATTAGTTGGCTCAGGATTAGCAATACTGTCTTTTAGGGTTTCTTTCAGGTGATGAATGATTTTGCGCGGATCCAGAGGTTTACCGGTATAGTTTGCGGGACATTGTTCTGTACAGCGACCACATTCAACGCAGGTCATCCCGTCAAGGAGTTGTTTCCAAGTGAAATCCTCCATTTTCCCGGCGCCAAAAGATTCTGCGTCATCTTTAAACTCCATGGGGCGAAGACGGCCACTGCCTTTGTGGCTACGAAAGAAAATATTCGGCCAAACCCAAATAAGGTGCTGGTGCTTTGAAAACGGAAGAAATGTCGTGAAACTGAACAAAACCAGGCAGTGAATAAACCACCAAGATTTATAGAAACCTGCATAACCATCTGGTGTAACCACTCCAAAAATCGATGCAACGGAGCTCGCAAGCCCCCAAGACATTGGAACGAACGAAGCTGAAATTCCTTGTCCATCCGCTAGCCCAGCTTTTGCGCCCATATAGAGCATGGTTGTTACAACCAGTCCGAGGATAAAGCTCAGTACAATGTAGGCATCGGTGCGGCTTGACTGCGCCAGACCCTGAAAACGTCGCGGGGGAAAAAACATACGACGAACGATCGCATAGGAGATAGCAATGGCAACCGCAGCGTTGCCGTAGTCTTGACTGACCAAATATACGTTAAACAATGAACCCTCTCCCAGGAGCCACTTGTATGAAAATCCGGGAATGATTCCAGATAGAATAGTTTCACCAGTTCCAATTGTAACAGTGACGAATCCCCAGAAAATCAACGCGTGCATGACGCCTGCAGAGAGATCCTTGAACATTTTTTGTTGGAGGAACCCAAAGAGTAGAGTTTGCTTTATGCGTTCCGGCATATTGTCAATTCTGACATCTTCAGTCCCTTTGCCCAGGTGGACCGTCGCCCAGGTGCGGCTCAAGTTATACCCGAAGTATCCAAAGACTCCGGCAGTAACCAATGCAAACACGATGTTGAAGATGCCCATGCAAATGCCTCCATGACACGTCACCAGATCAGCTAATGTGCAAACAATTTTAGTCGATTACAGGTTGGAAATCTACGATGATCATCTGCAAATGCCTATTTGATGGTCACTTGCCAATTTTCCTCGTCAAGGCCATAGTAATGGCTCATTCACGTCGGGTTGGTTGGGCCAGTTCGATGAAGCTCAGCATTCGCACCCGAGGTTAATATAGATGATGTCCTCCACAAAAAAAATAGAACCAAGGCGTCTCAAGGGCTTCCGAGATTTTATGCCGGATATGATGGAGCTTCGGTCTCATTTACAGTCAGTTATACGTCGTCATGCCAAGCTTGCAGGATTTCGCGAAATTGGCACGCCCGTCCTCGAATACGCTGAGACGTTGCTTGGCCAGGGTAGTGATGAGACCGATAAACAAGTTTACCGGTTTGAAGATCACGGTGGTCGCAAAGTGGCGATGCGGTTTGATTTGACGGTGCCATTTGCCAGGTTTGTTGCTGAACATCAGGGGATTCTGGTGTTTCCCTTCAAGCGATTACAGATCGGTGATGTTTGGCGGGGGGAGAACACTCAAAAAGGAAGATATCGGGAATTTTGTCAGTGTGACCTTGATATTATCGGTGTTGATAGCGTCAATGCAGATATCGAAGTTCTGGCCTGTTTTTACCGGATTCTGAGCGGTTTTGATTTGGGTGGCTTTACGATGCGTCTTGGTAACCGAGTATTGCTCTCGGCCATGTTGTCAAAAGCCTTTCCTGGAATCGATGCTGCTGGTGAAACGGATGCTCTCATCGCATTAGATAAGCTGGACAAAATCGGAATGGACGCAGTCTGTGAACTTTTAGGCAAAATACCTGGTGCATCATTTGATTCTGCAAAAACACTGCTTGAGTGTTTGCAGTCGCGCGACATTGATGGTGGGACAGATCGCACCAAACTTCGTGACTATCTTGGTACAAACGAGAAGGGTCTTGCAGAGCTCGGTCGGATGGAAGTGATTTTATCGGCCATGAGCGAAGTGAGTTCAGCGGTGAGCGGTGGTGCTGTGCGCCTCGACATGTCCATTGCTCGGGGGCTTGGTTACTATACTGGAGTTGTTTTTGAGACAACCTTGGATGATTTGCCTGGTTTCGGAAGTATTAGCAGTGGCGGTCGCTACAATAATCTTGCAGAGCGCTTCATCAATCGTTCGCTGCCGGGGGTTGGAGGCTCTATCGGTCTTGACCGGCTTCTTGCCGGAATGGAAGAGCTGGGCAAGGTTGGTATTGAGTCAACCAAAATGGTGTTTATTGCCGTAGCGACGGAAGATGCTCTAACGTCGGCGTTACTCATGGCGGGTGAACTTAGAGCTGCCAATATTGCGTGTGACATTGGCTTGACCACTGGTAAGGTGGGCAATCAATTCAAGCACGCTGATCGGTTAGGTTGTCCCATGGTTTTGACTCTGGGCACTTCTGAGGTTGAAAGTGCAACCTACAATTTAAAGATTATGGCTACCGGTGCTGAAGCCAAGGGCCTTCCGCGTGCAGGTCTGGTGCCTCACATCTCGAGTGCGATGAAGGCACTTTAAGACTCCTTAGTTTTTCCGATCGATTTGTTCAACATCGAGGGGTAATATGGCGATGTAATTGCCCTTGATGACATGAAAAATGGAAATGGAAGACCATGACAATCTTTTTGCAGTGTACAATCATTTTTAGTTTTCTGATGACAGGACCCATTTCTGCCCAGCCCGCACAGGTAGTGCCAGGTGCCGCAACTCCCCTCCCATCAGACCTTCTACAGCCTGTTGTTCGAACTATTAAAGTGAAGATACTGCAAAAAGGTTCTGGGACGCCTATTCGCAAAGTTGAGGTCCGCTTTGGAGATATAAAGACCTTCAGCGATCCGGAAGGCGCAGCAATTGTTGAGATCCCAGCGAAAGAGTCTGAGATTTCGTTTGTCAAGACTGGGTATCTGGCTTCATCCCTTCCTTGGGAGGAAGTAAAAAATCTTGCTGAACTTGAGATTTATCTCTACCCGGCATTGGGCGCTGATGACGAGGTGATTGTTCGCGGGAAGCGTCGTCCATCGATCAGTAAAAAAGTGATTTCATCAATTGAAGCTGCGCGCGTTGCTCCCGGCGGAGATCCTGGACAGATTACGAAACTTCTTCCAGGTGTAACAACTCGGCCCGGCAGATCTGACGTGACCATCCGAGGTAGCAAATCCTCTGATAGCGCGTATTACTTGGACGATATTAAGGTGCCATTTATTTATCACGCTATTGGTGGGATTTCGGTTCTTCCGGCCTCTGTCATTGAAGATGTTGAATTTAGTGCAGGTGGCTTTGGTGCAGAGTACGGCGACGCCACGGGTGGTGTGGTTGTTCTCCGTTCTAAAGTTGAAATTCCAGAAAAGCCGGTTACAAGATTTACATTAAATTTGCCATTATACAGCGGCATTTACCACGAACGGCCTCTTAGTGAAAATTCGGGAATGCTTGTTGGTACGCGTAGAAGCTATCTGGATCAGATTTTGCCGCGCGTTCTTCCCAAAGATTCGGGCGTAACCGTTGTCCCCTACTTTCGTGATTATCAGGGGATTTATACGTACAAAACC